>JBFYOJ010000203.1:0-3715 GCA_041303885.1 Acidimicrobiia bacterium
GATGGACAAGGCCGCCTACGAGTTGGGCTACGAGTTGAACAATCGCCCGGACTGGGTGGAGATCCCGCTGCGGGGCATCCTGATGGCCTCGACGGCATACGAGCAGTAGCTCAAGTCGAGCCGGTCTTGGCCTCCAACCACGCTCCGACCTTCTTCCAAGAGCGCAGGGCGGCACGCCACAACCAGATGGTAAGGGCGGTCGCGGCAACCACCAGGACTGCGACCACGAAGATCGTGACTACCGGGTAGGTGACAGCCAGGACAACAAGCCCGGCCACCCCGATGTCTTCGGCAAATGAGATCCCGATGTTGCTCACCGGCTCCGGCGACGCATTGACCACGACCCTGGTCGAGGCCTTGGCGGCATGGGCGTCGAGGGCGAGGGCACCGGCGACGATGGCCCCGATCGCGGTGCCGATACTGGCCGAGTTCCCGGCGACCACAGCTCCCAGTGCGGCCGCGCCGAGGGGACGGACGACGGTGTGGATCCCGTCCCAGACGTTGTCGAGGTAGGGAACCTTGTCGGCCACGAACTCGATGGCGACCAGCACTCCGGCGACAATCATCAGGTCGGTCCGCTGCAGGACCTCCGGGATGTCCCCCCATCCCGCTCGCCCGGCGATGCCGAGGAGAAGGGTGACCAGGTAGAGGTTGATCCCTGATGCCCAGCCAGATCCGGCGATGAGCCCGACCGCTTCCATCGGATAGAAGCTAGCCGGGGTGCCCGGATCACCGGAGCGACAGCGGAACGGTCGCCGGGAGCGTGCAGCTATAGGATCGAGCCACCGTGATACCCATCCGCGACGTAAACCCGACCCGAATCACACCCGTCGTCACACTTGTGCTCATCGCGGCCAATGTCCTCGTCTTCTACCTGATCCAGGGGCGGGGCAGCGTCGACGAACAGGAGGCGTTCGTCTACGAGCGGGCGGCGATTGCGTGCGAAGTCACCACGGGGGCGCCTCTGGGTGTCGATGAGATTCTCGGTGACCAGTGTCTCCCCGGCGCTCAGGATCCGATCTTCCCGGGCAAGAACGTGTTCCTCGCACTGTTCACCTCCATGTTCCTGCATGGAGGTACCTTCCACCTCTTGTTCAACATGTGGTTCCTCTGGATCTTCGGCAACAACGTCGAGGAGGCCTACGGTCATGTCGGCTACCTCCTTCTCTATCTGGTCGGCGGGTTGGTGGCCACCGGTGCCTATGTGACCATGAATCCTGACGCCACGGTCCCGCTGGTCGGTGCCTCCGGCGCGATCGCAGTGGCGATGGGCGCCTATGCCGTCCTCTTCCCGGGCCATCAGGTTCTCTCCCTGGTCGGCTGGTTCTTCCTCCCGCTGCCGGCGGCGCTGTTCTTGGTCATCTGGTTCGTCGCCCAGTTTGGGCTCGGTGGGACCGGCACCGCCTGGGAGGCTCACGCCGGTGGGTTCGTGTTCGGGGCGGGGATCAGCCTGCTGCTCAGATCGAGGTTGATGCGGCGGTCCGCTGCGCATGGCTGAGTCGGATCGGGTCGGGCTATCAGTGAGGCTGTCAACTGACGCTATGCAATCCGTTTGCAATATCTCAGCGACACTGAACATAAGGTCATATTGGGTGAGGCCCCCGGACACAGTGTGTAGTGTCACTGTTCATTGAGCTGGAACAGTCTGTTGTGTGAGATGTCGAGGGCGGGATGAGCCGGATCCTCCTCAAAGACGGGTGTGTGCTCACTCTCGACCGCAAGGTCGGCAACTTCCACCGCGCCGATGTCCTGATCGATGGGTCGCGAATCTCCGCGGTCGGTCCCGACTTGAGGGCCGGCAACGCCGACGTCATCGACGTGTCCGACGCCATCGTCATGCCCGGCTTCATCGACACGCACCGTCATGTTTGGGAGGGCCTATTCCGCAATCTCGGTGACCGCGCCCCGGTGAGAGACGCCGATCCCGGGGCGCTATCCCGTCAGATCGGGCCCGCGTACCGCCCCGAGGATGTTCATGCGGGCAACCTGGTCGGGCTCCTCGGCGCCATCGACGCCGGGATCACCACGATTCTCGACTGGTCGCACGTCCAGGCCAGTCCGGAGCACACAGAGGCTGCTCTCGCTGCCCACAAGGAAGCCGGGATGCGGGCAGTCTTCGCCTACGGAGCCCCGTGGTGGGGGAAGACCGAAGCGAACCAGACCGACTCGCTCCGTCGTATCGCGAGCACGCACTTCGCCACTACAGACCAATTGCTCACCCTGGCTCTGGCTCCACCCGGGCCCGAGTTCGGCACGTTGGAGGCGGCGAGAGCCGATTGGGAGCTCGCCCGTGGGCTGGGTGCTCGGATCTCCGTGCATGTCGGGGTCGGGGATCATGGGCGGCGGGGCAAGCTGGCGGAGATGGCCCGCGCCGGGCTCCTCCGGGACGACACCACCTACGTCAACTGCGCCACATTGAGTGACGACGAGATCGGCATGATCGCCGACAGCGGAGGCTCCTTCTCCCTGGCAGCCGCAGCCGGGATGATGATGGGCTATGGGATGCCACCGATCCAAAGACTGCTCGACCGGCAACTGAGACCGAGTCTCAGTGTCGATGCCGAGAGCAACGTCCCGAGCGACATGTTCACCCAGATGCGGGCTGTGATATCCATCCAGCATGCCAGTCTCTTCGATCTCAAGCTCGCCGGGAAGGGGGGTGTGCCCAATCTGCTCACCACCAGGAGGATCCTCGAATTCGCCACGATCGACGGGGCAAGGGCCAATGGCCTGGAATCTGTCACCGGCTCGCTCACGCCGGGGAAACAGGCGGACCTGATCGTCCTGCGCTCCGACAGACCCAACATCTACCCGATCAACGACCCGATCGGTGCGGTGGTCTGGGGGATGGACACCTCGAACGTCGACTCTGTCTATGTCGCCGGCCAGCCGCTGAAGCTGGGGGGTGAGCTGGTCGGTGTCGACATGGCACGAATAAGTGACCTCGCCTACGAGGCCCGTGACCACGTCGCCCGGAACGCCGGCTTCGAGCTGCCTGCCGTGGGGGCCCTTCGATGAGCGTCAAGCCCGGCGCCAGGCCCTCCAGCCTCGTCACCTCGTTCGTGGTGGGCTCGCGGTACATGCCGGTCTATCTGGCGCTGATCCTCTTGGTGATCGTGGCCTCGATCTGGGCTCCGGAGACGGTGGCCGGTGCGAGTCTGAGCGCCATCGCCCCATTCGGCACGTTTCTCGCCATCGCGGCGCTGGGTCAGATGCTGGTGATCATGACCGGGGGCATCGACCTGAGCGTCCCGGGCACCTTCCTCCTGGGAGGGCTGCTCATGGTCGGGGTGGGACAGCAGTCGGACGAGCGCATCTGGGTCGCCTACCTGACTGCGATCGGTGTGGCCGCTGCGATCGGTCTCGTCAACGGGATCCTGATCGGGGGGCTCAAGCTGAACGCCTTGATCGTGACCCTTGCCGTGGGCCAGATCGTGACGGGGATCGCCAACCGCTACTACAGCACAGTGGCCATTCAGAGACCCGTGCCCCCCGGCCTCTCGGATTGGATCTCGGTCCGGTTCCTCGGGATCACCAGGATCTTCTGGATCGGCGTTGCCGTCACCATCTTCCTGGTGATCGTCTTCAGGTTCACCGGCGTGGGTCGCCGGTTTCAGGTAGTGGGGGCGAACCCGGTCGCGTCGTATGTCATCGGGCTCCGGGTGAACCTGAACCAGATCGCCGCCTACGTGGCGGCTGCCGTGCTCTACGCCAG
>JBFYOJ010000204.1:0-13063 GCA_041303885.1 Acidimicrobiia bacterium
TCGATGAACCAGATCGAGATCGACTCCGAGAACAGGAGCGCCTGGGTAGGCGCCGGGGTGATAAATCTCGACCTGACCAAGGCCGCCGAGCCCTACGGGCTCCACTTCGCCCCCGATCCCTCCTCGCAGTCCGCCTGCACTATCGGCGGCAACGTCGCCAACAACTCCGGCGGTGCCCACTGTCTCGCCGAGGGGGCAACCACCAGCCACGTCCTGGGTCTGGAGGTGGTCCTGGCCGGCGGTGAGGTGGTCGTTCTCGGCGGGTCGGCGCCGGACACGCCCGGGCTCGATCTCAAGGGTCTCATCGTCGGCTCGGAAGGGACTCTCGGCGTGGTGACCAAGGCCCTGGTCCGCCTGCTCCCCATCGAGGCCGACGTGCGAACCCTGCTCCTCGATTTCACCGATCTCAGCGGGGCAACGAAGACTGTCTCCGACGTGATTGCCTCCGGTTTGGTGCCGGCCGCGCTCGAGATCATGGATCAGAAGATGATGAATGCCGTAGAGACCTGGCTTCACTGCGGCTTGCCCACCTCGTCGGCGGCAGGGCTCCTTGCCGAGGTGGTAGGGACGTCAGATGCGGTGGAGGCCGAGGCGGCGCTGATCGATCGGATTGGGAGGGAGAACGGTGCCTGTCAGGTGCAGATCGCCCGGGATCAGGCCCATCGTGAGCTCCTCTGGAAAGGCCGCAAATCGGCGTTTGGCGCGGTGGCACAGGTGTCGCCGGACTACTACCTGCACGACACGGTCGTCCCCAGGTCGAAACTGGTCGAGACGATGGAGGAGGTGCAGGCCATCGCCGACCGCTACGGGCTCGACGTGTACAACGTGTTCCATGCCGGTGACGGGAACCTGCACCCCTTGATGGCGTTCGATGCGTCGAAACCCGGCATGCTGGAGAAGGTGCAGAGGGCAGGCGAGGAAATGGTGGCGGCCTGTATGAGACGGGGCGGCGCACTGTCCGGCGAGCACGGGATCGGGGTGGAGAAGCGGGACATGATGCGGACCGGGTTCACAGAGATCGACCTCGACGCCCAGGCGCGGCTGAAGGAGGTATTCGACCCTCGAGGCATCTTCAACCCGGCCAAGGTCCTCCCCGAGGGCTCGAGGTGCTTCGACTTCGGGGGAGTCAGGCGGGAGATCCCGGACGGGGCCTGGCTATGACCGGGGCCGCCCCGGGCGGTGCGGAACGGGCTGTGCCGGCAGATGCCGAGATCCTCGCCTCCTTGCTCAAGCACGCCACCGAGAGCGGCTCGGTCGTCCAGGTGGTCGGAGGAGGGACCAGGCAAGGCTATGGGTCTCCTCCGCTGCCGGACCTGATCATCGACATGGGGGGCTTTTCGGGGATCGAGGAATGGGACCCTGACGATCTGACCGTCACCGTGGGTGCGGGCACTCCGGTGGCAGAGTTGGAGGAGACGCTGGCCGGGCGATCACAGACAGCGGTTCTCCCCGAGAACCCGGGCCAATCGACGGTCGGCGGGGTGATCGCCGCCGGGGTCTCGTCCTTGCGCCGGGGGAGGCTGCTGGGGACGAGGGAGCGGATGCTCGAGGTGACCCTGGTCACCGGTGACGGGCGGATCGTCCGTGGTGGGGGGCGAGTGGTCAAGAACGTGACCGGATACGACCTGCCCCGGCTCGTGGTCGGGGCCTTCGGCTCGCTCGGGGTGATCATCAGCGTCTGTCTCAAGCTCTGGTCGACGCCTCCGGCGGCGGCGACCGTCACCATCGACGATCTCGACCTGGCCACTCCGGTCATCCGCCCGCTGGCGGTGCTCGAGGAGGACGGGGCGATACGGGTCCTACTGTGGGGCACCGAGGAGGAGGTCGCCGCCACCGGTGCCCTTCTCGACGGGGTCGGCGAGCCGGGTCACAGATGGCCCTCCGACCCCTCGGGGCCGTTTCGCTGGTCCCTGCGTGTGCCACCTGCCATGACGACGGAGGCGATCACACGTCTGCCCTCAGACTGGCGATACCTGGCGATCCACCGGGTCGGCGAGATAAGGGCCGCCTCGGAAGACAGCGAAGGGGCGATGGGATTGCGGTCATGGGCCGAACAGCGAGGAGGATCAGTTGTGGTGGTCGACGCTCCTCCCGGGGGCCTCGACGGGCTCGACCCGTGGGGGACCCCGCCGGCGGGCCTCGACATCCAGCGCAGGCTGATCGCCCAGTTCGACCCGGCCCGGATCATCAATCCCGGTCGTCTCCCCGGAGGGATCTGATGAGTTGGGTGACTGCCGAGCATCCGACGACGGAGGAGCTGAACGCATGCGTCCAGTGCGGTCTCTGTCTCCCGGTGTGCCCGACCTATCGTCTCACCGGAAGGGAGACGGCGGCTCCCCGGGGCCGGTTGCACGCCATGAAGGCAGTCCATCAGGGGGTTCTCGAAGTCGACGAGGCATTCGAGCGGATCATCGATTTTTGCCTTGGATGCCGGGCATGTGAGCCGGTGTGCCCCGGAATGGTCCCCTATGGGCGTGCCCTGGAAGGGACCCGGGCCGAGATCGTGGCACAGCGTCCCTCGATGACGCATCGATTCCGCTCGTTTCTCCTCGGCTCGGTCCTCGCCTCGAGATCTTCCCTCGGGTTGGGCACCGCGGCGCTGAACCTGGCCCAGGCCACCCGGATCACCTCACTCGCCCCGTCACGTCTGCGCAGACTGTCGTCCGGGCTGCGGCGTCTGCAGCGCCGGCCCAAGCCGACGGTGGGCCACCTGGGCGGATCGGGGGCTGCAGGAACCGTTGGCCTGCTCGCCGGCTGCATCCAGGATCATTGGTTTCCCTCGGTCAACCATGCTGCGGTGGAGCTGCTCGAGTTGGCGGGTTACCGCGTCGAAGTCCCGGACGGTCAGACCTGCTGCGGGGCGCTGGCGGCGCACGACGGCAAGGCAGGTGAAGCTCGCAAGCTCGCTGCTCGCAATCTGCCGGTCTTCGCCGGGTATGACCAGGTCGTCGTGAGTGGCGCCGGCTGTTCGGCGCATGTCAGGGAGTACCGCCACTGGGCCGACGAAGGCATGACCGTGGGAGAGAAGACGATCGATGTGACGGTGGCAGTGGCCCGAGCGATCGAGGCCGGCCTGCTTCCAGAGGTGGAGGGTGGATCGGGCAGTATCGCCATCCAGGATCCCTGTCATCTGCGACACGCCCAGCGGGTGACGGCCGAGCCTCGTGCCATCCTGGCCGCCGGCGGCTACGAGGTCGTCGAGATCGATCCAGTCGGGATGTGTTGTGGAGCAGCCGGGTTGTACACGGTCCTCCAGCCCGAGGCTTCACGACAGCTAGGGAACCAGAAGGCGTCTCAGGTCCGGTCCACCGGGATGACCGCGATCGCCTCGGCCAATCCCGGGTGCGAGATGCAGCTCCGCTCGGCGCTGGGTGCCGGATATCGGATCGCCCACCCGATCGAGTGGTATCTCGAAGCCGTACGCGACCGGGGTTTGGTTCGGTAACGTCGCCCGCGAACGAGGAGCCGAGTTGACCGACAGCGTGGCAACAACCGATACCCGGGGCCTGTTGAGGCGCTATTCCATACTCGCCTACGGGGCGTTCGGGACCATGCTCGACATCGAGTTGATGGTGGTTGGGAGCCTCCTGGTCGGGCTCTCCATCTCGGTCCTCCTGGCCGGATTCGGCCTGGTCAACGTCGAGCAGGAGCTGTCCACAGGCGCCATGCTGACCTCGGCGATGGTCCTCGCCGTCATCGGTCTGTTTGGCCTGGGGGTGGCCGCCGAAGGACCGCTGGGCCGGGGGCGCCGGCTGGTTGGGTTCAAGATCTGGGAGATCGGGATCGGACGTACTCTCGCCGCCCTCGCCGTCGGTCTGGTCGCCCTCCTCGCCTACGGGTTGGTCGACGGGCTCGTCGACGATCTGCCGGCTCCACTGGTGACCGGAGCAGAGGGTCTGCGGGCGGCCGGGATCGCCGGGATGACGGTCATGCCGCTGATCGGCGTGCCTCTCTCGCTGTTCGTCCGCTGGTATCCCAACGGCCCGACATGGCTGGCGAAGCTCGACATCCCGGTCATGTTCGTGGTTTGGGCCATCGCCACTATGGCGTTCATGGGCTGATCAGAGCGGCTTCGAGAACATCAGCACAGGTCGCTGCTCGAATCCGTCACGCTGCAGGGCTTCTATCACCCATGGAGTCTCCGGGATCATCGCCTCGAGAACCTCGGCCCGCGCCTCCCGGGCCAGATCGAGCAGGCCCTGCAGCATCACCGGGAAATCGGTGGGAGTGGTGGCCATCCAACGCACCGCCAGTCCCACCTCGACCGTCCTGACGATCGACCAGCCACCAGGGCCCTGGTACAAGGCATGGTCATCGACCGCACACAAGAGGTCTTCGGGTGTCGTCTTGCGCCACCGCCAGCCTTCCGAGATCAAGTCGCGGCCTGCCCGGGCGAGATCGCTCTGTGACCAGAACACCCAGGCCGCATCGGCATCCACGGATGTCGCGGTCCGAAGCCGCTGGCCCGAGGCGAGACGCGCCGCGCTCGTGATGCCGATCGTGGCGTGGACCCATCGCCCGGTCTGGCGGTAGCCGGACTTCTCGACCTGGGATCGAGCGGGTTGGTTCTCTTCCTCGATCGCGAGCCTGGCCACCCGAGCTCCCCGGCTCCTGGCCCACTCCACCCCGCGGTCGTTCATCGCCATCCCCATTCCCGACCGCCGATGGTCGGGGTGAACTCTCGCCCCGCTCAACCACGCCTCGGTCGGCGAGAGGAGCTGGGCCCTGGACACAGCCACCGGCACATCGTCCTCGTAGACGCAGACCACGACCAACGAGTCGGGGTCCTCCAACCATGCCGGAAGCTGCTCTCCCACGTAGTCGCCCCAGGAGAAGGTGTCCCGGGTCCAACCGGCGATGAGCGGGACGTCTTCGGCCCGGGCCGGGCGGATGACGAACGTCATGGCTACATCCTGTCGGGCACTTCGATCCCGAGGAGCTCGAGGAGGCGCTCCAGGACCGTGAGGGTCCAGTCGGCCAGGGCCAGCCAGGCCCGCTGCCGGCGGGGGTCGGGCTCGCTGAGGATGTGGCAGTCGTCGTAGAAGCGATTGAAACGCCCGGCGACGGCGTAGGCGTACTCGGCGATGTGGTTCGGGGCGCGCAAGGTCATGGCCCGGTCCACGACTTCCGGCACACGGAGGAGCTCGAGCATCAGGTCACGCTCGGCGTCGACCGAAGGCGGGAGCAACGCCCCGGCCTCCAAGCCCGCCTGGTCGGCTCTGCGCAGGATCGACTTCACCCGCACCGCGGCGTACTGGAGATAGGGCCCGGTCTTACCCTCGAATGAGCTGAAGCGGTCGAGATCGAAGACGTAATCCGACACCCGATTGTTGATCAGATCACCGAACTTGAGCGCGGCGACCCCAACCATCGCGGCGATCCTCTCCCGCTCCTCGGCCGGGTAGTCCTCGGCCAGGTGTGCCTCATCCAGACGCTGTCGGGCGGCGTCGGTCAGCATCTGGATGACGTCGCCGAGTCGCACCACCCCGCCCTCACGGGTCTTGAACGGCTTCCCATCGGGCCCGTTCATCGTCCCGAACCAGATGTGCTCCAGCCTCGTCGCCGGCGTGACAATCCCGGCTTTGGCTGCCGCCCGGAACAGCTGCAGGAAGTGGTCTGCTTGTCTCTTGTCGACGACGTAGAGCAGCAGGTCCGCATCGAGCTCTTGGACTCTCATCTCTATGGTGGCGAGGTCGGTGGTGCTGTAGAGAAAACCGCCAACCTGGGTCTCCAGGATGAGCGGTGGCAGATCCCGATTGTCCCCCGGCCGGTCGACACGGACCACGACCGCCCCTTTTGACTCCTCGGCGATGCCGCCCGCCGTCAGCGCCGCGACCAGGGGGGCGAGCCGGGCATGGACGTCCGACTCGCCGTACCAGAGGTCGAATTCGACGCCGAGGGCGGCGAAGTCGTTGCGTTGGGACTCCTCGGAGACGTTCTTCATGTGGCGCCACAGCGCCAGATAGCCGGGATCGCCCTGTTGGAGCCGAACCGTTGCCTCACGCGCCCGATTGGCGAAGTCGTCGTCGTCACGGGCACGGTTGGCCGCTTCCGGGTAGATCCACTGGAGGTCGTCGAGGGTCACCGGCGACTCTGCCGGATATCCGTCGGCGGACGGTGCGAAATAGGGCAGGTCCGGTCGCTCGTCCTGGATCGCTGCGATGAGCAGGCCCATCTGGAATCCCCAGTCCCCGAAGTGGGGGTCCCTGGTCACCTTGTGCCCGGCGAAGCTGAAGAGACGAGCCAATGAGTCGCCGATGATGGTTGCCCGGAGGTGCCCTACGTGCATCGCTTTGGCCACATTCGGGCCGCCATAGTCGACGATCACGTTCTGCGGTTCGGTGGTCACCGAGTAGCCGAGGTGCAGGTCAGCGGAGTCCCGGACGGCCCATCGGGCGATTGCCTCGTCGGTCAGGCTGATGTTGATGAAGCCGGGCCCGGCAACCTCGACCCTGGCGATGTCCTCGTGGGCGAGGACCGCCTTGGCGATTTGCGCGGCTATGTCCTGTGGGGAGCCACCGGTCTCCTTGGCCGCCCGCATGGCTCCGTTGACCTGGAATTGGGCCAGCTCAGGGCGTTGGGACGGGACGGACTCACCCAGCTCCGCGGGCAGGCCGATGGCCGCGAAGGCTTCACCGGCGATGGCGGATAGATGGGTCAGCAGGGACATCTTCGGAGAGACGATAGGGGAGCGCTCGACAGGCCGCCGAAGGCGGCCCTAATACTTGGCCAGCTCCTGGGCGTGACGAACGATGCCCTCGGGAGTCGGGTAGAGCTGGGCCTCGAGAGGCCCGGCGTAGGGCATGATGGGGACGTCGGGGAGGGCATAGCGTCTCACCGGCGCGTCGAGCCATTCGAAGGTTTTGTCGGCGATCTGGGCGGCCAACTCCGCCCCATACCCGACGAATTCGTTGTCTTCGTGCACGATCAGGGCACGGGAAGTCTTCTTCACCGACTCCTCGATGGTGGGCCAGTCCAGCGGCTTCAGGCTGCGCAGGTCGATCACCTCCGGGCTGATCCCCAGCCCTTCCAGGACCGGCGCGGCCTCCAGTGCGAAGTACGCCATTGCCCCGTAGGCGAGGATGGTCAGATCGGTCCCCGGGTGTGTGATCGCCGCCCGCCCCAACGGCACAAGATGTTCTCCTTCCGGATACGGGCCTTTGGCCAGCCGGTAGAGCTTCTTCGGCTCTAGGTAAATAACGGGATCGGGGTCGTCGACCGCCGAGAAGAGCAGCCCTTTGACGTCCGCCGGTGTCGAAGGGACCACGACCTTGAGCCCTGGGATGTGCGCGTAGAACGACTCGATCGATTGTGAGTGATAGAGGGCGCCATGTATCCCCGCTCCGTACGGGGTGCGAACGACTATCGGCACGTTCCATCGCCCATCGGATCGGTAGCAAATCCGGGCTGCCTCGGATACCAACTGGTCGAAGGCAGGGTGGATGTAGTCGGCGAACTGGATCTCGGGGATCACACGGAACCCGGCAGCGGCCATGCCCACGGCCGCGCCGATGATCGACGACTCTGCGAGCGGGGTGTTGAAGCATCGTGCCGGCCCGAAGGTCTGGGTGAGCGACTGCGTGGCCTTGAACACACCGCCCTTCTCCCTGGCCACATCCTCACCGAACACCACTGCGTCGGGGTAGGCCTCGAGCACTTCATGAAGGGCCATGTTGATCGCCGTGATCAGGTTGACCGATTCTCCGGACGGGACCGGTTCCGGCTCGGTCGCCGCGGGCCCGGGCTCGATGACCCTGGCGTAGACCCTCGACAGAGCCTCATCCGGATCCGGGGCCGCCTCGGCGCTCTCCACCGCCTCGGCGAGGGCCCTGGCCACCTCGGTGTCGATGCTGTCTTCACGAGCCTCGCTGAGAAGCCGGTGCTCGATCAGGTACTGGCGCAGCCGGGCAACAGGGTCGCGCTTCCGCCAGGTCTCGACTTCCTCCCGACTGCGATAGAGGGCGTCGTTGTCGTCGGAGGTGTGGGCGTAGTAGCGATAGGTCTCGGCTTCGACCAGGGTCGGGCCTTCCCCCGAACGCGCACGGGTAACGGCCTCCTGCATGACCTTGAAAACGCGGAGTGAGCGGTTGCCGTCGACCTCGACCCCGGGGAACCCGTAGCCGGCCGCCCGGGCGGTGAGACTCCCGGCCACCTCTTCGCTGTGGGGTACCGAGATCGCATAGCCGTTGTTTTCGATGACGAAGATCAGGGGCAGCTTGTGGATCCCGGCCCAGTTCATCGCCTCGTGCCAATCGCCTTCCGAGGTCGAGCCTTCACCTCCGTACACCACAACCACGGCGTCCTCGCCTCTGGTCTTCACCGCCTGTGCGATCCCAACGGCGTGGAGATACTGAGTCCCGATCACCGACGATTGGGTGAGAACCCGGAGCTCGGGGTCAGACCAGTGACCGGGGAGCTGACGGCCCCCTGACATCGGGTCACTCTTCTTGGCGAAGGCGGCCAGGAACACGTCGACGGGTTTGAATCCCCACGCCAGGGCCACTCCCATGTCCCGGTAGTAAGGGAGAACCCAATCCTTGGCCTTGTCCAGGGCGAAGACCGAAGCGACCTGGACTGCCTCGTGGCCCGAGGATCCGACCACAAAGGGGGCCCGGCCCTGGCGCTGGAGGGCGAACAAACGATCGTCGACCCGTCTGGCCATGAGCATGAGCCGGTACATGTCGACGACCTGGTCGTCGTCGAGCCCGAGATCCTGGTGATGCAGGTTCCGGTCGAAATCCATCCCCAAGAGGGCATCTCTCAATTGCGGTCATCCCCACTGCGGCGGAACCGCCGCAGGTCTCCGATGTCTCTTATCCGGTCTTCAGCAACCCTCACCGCCGCGGCGTGGGGGTTCATCCCTTCGCGCTTGGACATCTCCAGGACGGTCTTGGTTGCCTGGAATATCCCATCGACCCGATGCAGCGCACGCATCTTCGAGTAGCCCTGTAGCTCGTCGTACACATTGATCAAGCCACCCGCGTTGACCACGAAGTCGGGGCCGTACAGGATCCCCCTCGCCGCGATTCGGTCGGCGTCGGCATCGGTTGCGAGTTGGTTGTTGGCGCTGCCGACGACGGCCTGGCAGTTCAGCTCGGGAATGGTTTTCTCGTTCAACCCCGCCCCGAGGGCGCACGGTGAGTAGAAGTCGCAGTCGATGGTGTGGATATCCCCGACGTCGACGCTCTTGACCCCGTACGTGTCCACCGCCTTCTCGATCGCGCCCTCAAAGGCGTCGGAGATGACCACCTCTGCCCTGGCCTCCACCAGGAGCTGGACGAAGGCCGAGCCGACCTTGCCCACACCCTGGACGGCGAATCTGCGCCCGGCGATGTCTGGGCTTCCCCAGAGAAACTCGGCCACCGCCTTCGAGGCGGCCAGCAGGCCTCGGGCCGTCAGCGGCGAGGGGTCACCTGCCCCGCCTTCGGCCACCGAGTTGCCTAGGGCCCATCGTGTCTCGCGACGGACCACGTCCAGGTCAGTGGTGCCTGTGCCCACGTCTTCGGCCGTGATGTAGCGGCCACGCAACGAGTCCACGATGCGGCCGTAGGCACGGAGTAGGCGCTCGCTCTTGTCGGTGGCCGGGTCGCCGATGATCACGCCCTTGCCGCCACCCAGGTCGAGACCGGCGGCAGCCGCCTTGTAGGTCATCCCTCGTGAGAGCCTGAGCACGTCCTCCAGAGCTTCGTCCTCGCTCTGGTAAGGAAAAAAGCGAGTCCCGCCGAGGGCGGGACCGAGGGCTGTCGAGTGAATGGCGATGATCGTCTTGAGACCGGAGACCTTGTCGTAGCCGTAGAGGATTTGTTCGTGCCCCTCCCGAGCTACCTCATCGAATACGACCAAGGCAATGCCTCCTTCTCGATCGGCGCGTCTCTCTCCCGGCGATACTACCCCTACCCATCTGTCTGTCACCGTGGTCATTTCCATCGACCTATGCCAGGATGTTCCCGTGACCAAGACGGCATATCTCAGGGTCTACTCACCCGACACTGCCGACCCGGGTGACCCCGTGCCTGGGTTCGTCCGTGTCTACGGTTTGCTCTCGGAGGCGGAAGGCGAAGGGGACTGGGTGGCCGAATGGAACGGTGCCCGGATGGTGTGCCCGCGCAACCTGAGACTTCGGGTCCTGGAGTCGACGATGGCGTTCGCCAACGCCTTTCGCGGCCTCGGCGCCGGCCTGATCCCGGAACCGGCGGCCAGGGCAGCGGATCGAGAGCTGCGTCAGTACCAGCGCGAGCATCCTTCCCACCGTTCCCACGTGCTGACGTCCGCCTGGCACGTGCCAGTTCGGTGGTTTACCGCCTTCCAACCCGAGGACAAGGAGATCTACGAGGTGGAGGGGTCGCCACGCCTTCGTCTCAGGGTCGATCTGGCCGTGGGCACCCGACGCGTCGAGCACGCACTCGGCGTTCTCAAGGGGCTTCAGGTATTTCAGGGGCCGGCCGAGGAACTGGGCCAGCTCCTCGATTGGCTCCAGGACTTCGGGGCGGGATCCATGCTCGAATTGGACTATGCCGACGTGTCCGAGCTGTTCGACCCCCAGGACCTGGTGTTCGACGACTCGGTCGAGCTGGTGAGACGTTCGCTGGACGCTCTCGCCGGGGGTGACATGATGGTTGCCGGGGAGAACTACGGCCGGGTCGTGTCCCGATGGGCGCCGGCCTTCTCAGTCACTTTCAGCAACTGACCAAATCGAAACGAACCCGGGAATATTGGTCGAGCCATCCCAGTTGACCCTTGTGAACAGAATCACAAGCTGTTTCCCTTCCCCGATACGTGCGATGGCCAGTGGAGACAGTTCCGCTTTCCCAAGCGGATCTCCTTCTCCTCCTCTCCCAAAGCTCCACTGGCCTCGCATCTTTCTGTTTGCTTCCCCTCGTCCGGTCTCTACTATTCGAGACCACATGACATGCCTCGCTCCACGCCCGGTCTGCTTCTGCGCTTGTCGCTGTGCGGCCGTGCCGTGTGGGTAGCCATGTCCTGAATGTCCTCGAGACAGCGACACCAAACCCGCACCGGCACCGGAGGCGGGTTTTTCATGTCTGAGACCCGATCCGGAGCCGAGAAAGCAAAGGAGAAGGAACCATGACCAGCCAATTCACCAAGGTGACCCATGAGAGGGTCGACTTCGAGCTGGACGCATCGGGACTGCTCTGCCCGCTGCCCGTCTATCGGGCGTCGCTCGCCCTCAACCAGCTCTCGCCCGGCCAGGTGCTGCGCGTCATCACCACCGACCCGGGCGCCCTCGAGGACATCCCCGCCCTCGCCCGTCAGACCGGGAACACACTGCTCGGCACCGAACGGGAGCAGGAACGTGCGCTGTTCTGGATCGAGAAGGGAGCCCGGTCATGACGGATGTGCGCACCCGACCCGGCGACGCATTGGTGGACGAAGCCGACCGGCGCCGCCGAATCGCCTTGGTCGCCTCCAAGGGCACGCTCGACCAGGCGTACCCCCCGCTCATCCTGGCCACAACTGCGGCCAGTCTCGGCTGGGAGGCAGGCGTCTACTTCACCTTCTACGGGCTCGACATCATCCATCAGGACCGTCTGGAGAAGCTGAAGGTGGCATCACTTGCCAATCCGGCCGGCCCAATCCAGCTCCCCAATCTGCTCGGTGCGCTTCCCGGGGCGACGGCGGCGGCCACCAAGATGATGAAGAAGTGGATGACCGACGCACGGATGCCGAGTGTTCCCGAGTTCATCGAGATGTCCCAGGATCTCGGTGTCCGGTTCTTTGCCTGCTCCACCACGATGGGAGTCATGGGAGTGGTTGAAGACGATCTGATCAAGGGTTGTGAGATCGCCGGTGCGGCCGCATTTCTCGACTTCGCTGCAGACGCCGACGTTCAACTGTTCGTCTGAGGCTCCTCAGGTCAACCGCCGCGGCGGGACCCGGCAAAGCGGGCGATGATCGGCCCTGCGGTGGCCATGATCAGCACGTAGGCCGCTGCCATCGGCCCGAGTGCAGCGCCCACCCCGGCAGTGAGGCCGAGATCGGCGATGACGATCGAGAACTCGCCCCGGGCGAGGAGGGCTGCCGCGGCGCGCTTGCGTCCCCTGACCCCGATCATGGCCCGATTGGTCGCCCACCAGGCGGCCGCCGCTTTGGTCGCTCCGGTGACGATGGCGAGACCGATCGCATAGCCGGCGACATCGGGGAGGGTGCCCGGGTCGATCGACAGCCCGAAGAAGATGAAGAACACGCCGGCGAAGAGGTCTCGCAATGGTGCGAGCAGCATCCTCGCCCGGTTGGCTGCGTCTCCGGAAACCCCGATACCGACGAGGAAGGCGCCAACCGCGGCCGAGACATGTATCTGCTCGGCCAGCCCGGCCACGATGAGCGTCACTCCCAACACGGATAGGAGGTTGACCTCGTCCGAACCCGAGAACACCACGCGGCTGAGCCGATGGCCATGGCGGGAGGCGACGGAGATGACGACGGTGACCGCCGTTAGAGCGATCAGAACCGAAACGATGGTGCCAGTCAGCGTCGCCCCGAGGGCGACCGCACCGAGGATGGGCAGGATCACTGCCATGGCGAGGTCCTCGAACACGAGGATGGAGAGAACGACCGGCGTCTCACGGTTTCCGGTCCAGCCGAAGTCGGAGAGCAGCTTGGCCACCACACCCGACGAGGAGATGTAGGTGACACCTCCGAGGAACAAGGATCCAAGCGGCCCGAAGCCGATGATCAGACCGGCCAGGTACCCCGGGGTGAAGTTGGCGACCAGATCGACGACACCGGCCGGAGCACTGGTCCGCAGACCCCTGACCAACTCGTCCCCCGTGTACTCCAAGCCGAGCATGAAGAGGAGGAGGACCACACCCAGTTGGGCTCCGACATCGATGAATCCCTGGGAGGTGATAAGCGGGATGAGTCCTCCCTCTCCGAATGCCAGCCCACCAAGGAGATACAAGGGGATCGGCGAGATTCCCCACCACGCTGCCACCCTGGCAAGGACGGCCAGGAGGAACACGATTCCTCCTAGCTCGAGGAGAAGCAGCGCCGAGGGGCTCAAATCAACCGTCGGCAAGGATCGATTTGACCGCCTCTATCCCGT
>JBFYOJ010000205.1:0-5618 GCA_041303885.1 Acidimicrobiia bacterium
AATCATCGGCGCCCACGACTGGCTCGGCCAGCTCGTGTCGGCCGGCGTGGTCGCCCCGCTCGACATCAGCGGTGTGGCCGACCAGTTCAGTGAGGCAGCCGTCGCCGCATTCAACTACGAGGGTGACATCTACGGACTTCCCTATGCCGTCGAGAACATCGCCCTGGTCCGCAACACCGACTTGGTCCCCGAGGCTCCGGCCACCTTCGAAGAGCTGGTGGAGACCGCCCTCGCCCTCCAGGCAGAGGGGACGGTGGACACCCCGCTTGCCCTCCAGGAGCAGGGCAACGGTGACCCCTACCACAATTACCCGATCGTGACCGCCCTGGGTGGCTATGTGTTCGGGCGTAACGCCGATGGCAGCTACAACCCCGACGACCTCGGTATCGACAGCGCGGGTGGCCTTGCTGCCGCCGAGTACTTCGGTGAGTTGTCCGAAGCGGGTGTGGTGAGCATCGACATCACCTACGACATCATGGTGGAGAAGTTCGCCGCCGGGGATGCGCCGTTTGCCATCACCGGTCCTTGGGCGACGCCTAACTTCACGGATGTGAACTTCGTGGTGGAGCCAATCCCGCCTGTGGAGGGGGGGACACCCCAGCCGTTCATCGGAGTGCAGGGCTTCATGGTCTCCGCCTTTGCCGAGAACCCACTGTTCGCCTCCACCTTCGTGCTCGACTTCATGTCGACCAAGGAGGCACAGTTGGCCCTGTTCGAAGCGGGTGGCCGGCCCCCGGCCCGGACCGATGCCTTCGATGAGGTGGCGGCAGCAGATCCCAACCTCGCCGGATTCGGCGAAGCGGGTCAGAACGGCTACCCGATGCCGGCCATCCCCGAGATGGGCTCGGTGTGGCAGGCGTGGACCGATGCTTACGAGAGCATCTTCACCGGGGGTGACCCTACGGAGGCGTTCACCAACGCAGCCGACCAAATCCGGACGCTGATCGCCGGCTGACATGTAATGACCGATCTGGGGACACAAGGCTCGGCCACAGAGCTGCCTGGATCGAAGGATGAGCGCCGGGGAGAGAAACCTCCCCGGCGCTCATCGTCATCGGTGTTGCCGCTGGTGGCCAAGCTGCTCTTCCTCGGCGTGCTCAACGCCCTCGCCATAATCAGTCTCCCGGTGATGCTGGCCGAGGATTTCTGGCCGGGGATCATCACCGTGGCCCTGACCACTATCGCCCTCGACTGGGCATATCTGAGTAAGAGGGCGATCCCGGCCAAGTACCTGATCCCGGGCACCATCTTCGCCATCGTCTTCCAGGTGTATCCGATCATCTACTCGGCGTACACCTCGTTCACCAACTTCTCCACCGCCAACCGGCTCACTTTCGAGCAGGCGCTCGATCAGTTCGAGCGGAGGTCTTCGAACGTCCCCGGGAGCACCCGATACCAGCTGACCATCCTCGGGGGGGACGGGGGCACCGGTGAGCTGGCCTTCTTCCTCACCGACGATCAGGGAGCCACCTACCTGGGAACTGCGGATGGGCTGCAACCTTTGGAGCCGGATCAGATCGCCACAGACGCCGAGGGAGACGTGCAGGAGGTGGAAGGGTACGTCCCCCTGACCATCGCCCAGATCGGAGACCGTCAACAAGAGATCCTCCAGCAGTTCGAAGTCCCCACCGAGGAGGGGGCGATCAGGGCGGTGACGGTCACCTCTGCGGCCGTGTTCAACCGGCTGTACAGCTATGACCCCGACACCGGCTTGCTGACCGACACCGAGACCGGGACCACCTATGGGCAGGAGGAGGGGAACTTCGTCTCCGCCGACGGTGACACCCTGCAGCCTGGGTGGAGGATTGCGATCGGGTTTGCCAACTTCACCCGCATCTTCACTTCGGAGGCGATCCGGGGGCCATTTGTCCAGGTCTTCATATGGAATGTGGTCTTTGCCGTGCTCTCGGTGGTGACCACCTTCGCCCTCGGCCTCGGGCTGGCGGTGGCGCTCAACCATCCCGGCATGCGGGGCCGGCGGGTCTACCGCTCCCTGCTGATCCTGCCCTACGCCCTTCCCAGCTTCATGACCGCGCTGATCTGGGCAGGCATGTTCAACCAGGAATACGGTGTGATCAATCAGATATTGGGCGCGAGCGTCCCCTGGCTTCGTGACCCCACCCTGGCCAAGCTCTCGATCCTGATCGTCAACCTATGGCTGGGATTCCCCTACATGTTCCTCATCTCCACCGGGGCCCTGCAGTCGATCCCCGAGGAGTTGAAAGAGGCCGGCTACGTCGACGGGGCCACTCCCCGTCAGGCCTTCCGCCGGATCACTTTTCCGCTGCTCCTGATCTCTCTCGCCCCGCTGTTGATCGCGTCGTTCGCCGTCAACTTCAACAACTTCAACATCATCTACCTGCTGAACGGGGGTGGCCCTCCCATCGCCGGGGCGCAAACCCCGGCCGGGCACACCGATATCTTGATCACCTACACCTATCGGCTCGCCTTCGAGTCGGGGCAGGGCAATGAGTTCGGCTTCGCCTCGGCCATCGCCATCATCATCTTCATCCTGGTGGGCAGCATCTCAGCCCTGTCCTTCCGTCGGACCCGAGCATTGGAGGAGGTCGTCTGATGGCAGTGGTTGGGAGCACAGCGGAGGTACGTGGGACCACCGGTGCGGTGGTGGCCGGTTCGAACCGAGGGATGCGATGGTTTCGCTCGCTCGGCTGGCGTCACCTCCTCGCGTGGGGGGTACTGGTCTTCGCCCTCTTCCCGATCCTGTGGATCATCTCCGCCTCGTTCAACCCCACAGGGACCTTGATCTCGCAAAGCCTCATCCCGTCTGAGCTCACTTGGGCCAACTACGAGGAGCTGCTCTTAGGGACCACCCCCTATGTGTCCTGGCTGGTCAACACGGTGGTGATCGCCGGGTTGGCGTCGCTGTTCATCACGTTCCTCTGCTTCCTGGCTGCCTACGCCTTCTCCCGGATGAGGTTCAGAGGGCGGCGCACCGGGCTCATGTCCGTTCTCCTGATCCAGATGTTCCCCCAGACCCTGGCCTTCGTCGCCATCTTCCTGATCATGGCCCGGATCAAGGACGTGTTCCCCCCGATCGGTCTCGGCACCCAGGCCGGTCTGATCCTGATCTATCTCGGCGGGGCGATGGGGGTCAACACCTGGCTGATGAAGGGATTCCTCGACACCCTTCCGGTGGAGCTGGACGAATCGGCCCGGATCGACGGGGCCAGCCATTGGCAGATCTTCCGCTACATCATCTTTCCCCTGGTGATCCCGATCCTGGCCGTGGTCTTTGTCCTCTCCTTCATCTTCCTGATCAACGACTATGTGCTCGCCTCGGCAGTGCTGGGTCAGGGCGACCCGGAGAAGTTCACCCTCTCCATCGGCCTCTACGCCTATGTCAGCGACCAGTTCAACCTTCGCTGGGGGCCGTTCGCCGCCGGGGCGATGATGGCCGGGATCCCGGTTGTCATCCTGTTCCTCTTCCTCCAGCGCTACATCGTCAGCGGTCTCACCCAGGGTGCCGTCAAAGGCTGACCGCCCTCGGCGCTTCCACGACGACCTGGCGGTGCACGGGCTCCCCGGGAGTGTCGCCCCGTGGGATATCCGCTTCGACCCTGGCGACCGGGCCTATCTCGACCGGGAGCCCGACGGCCGCTACCGGGTCCGGGTCCACGCCGAGCCCGGCCTGGGCCACGGTCTGGTAGTGGCACGGCGGGGGACGGAGCACCTCGGGTTCGCTCTGGAGACGGTGGCCGCCACGTCGCGGTTCTTGTTCTGGGAGCTGGTGGGCTCGCTCCAGCCGGGCGATCGGATCAGCCTCGCCTTCCGCGATCCGGGCGGGAGAGGGGTTTATCGCTGTCCCAGTGGGATCAGCTCCACGGTGGAGCGGCTCGACCGATGGGAGGTCCCCGACTTGAAGCCACTCACCGTGCCGGGTTGGGCGCAGGGAGCGATGATCTATCAGATCTTCCCCGACCGGTTCGCCAATGGTGATCCGGGCAACGACCCACCGGGGACCGTGCCCTGGGGCTCGCCACCCGATGCCCATCTCTTCCAGGGAGGCGATCTGGCCGGGGTCACTACCCACCTCGACTACCTGGCCGGGCTGGGGGTGGAGGTGATTTACCTGAACCCGATCTTCGCTTCGCCTTCCACCCATCGCTATGACACGGTCGACTACCACCAAGTAGACCCGGTCCTGGGGGGCAACACCGCCCTGGCCGAGTTGCTCGATGCCGCCCACGACTGTGGGATGCGGGTGGTCCTCGACGTCTCGCTCAACCACTGCCATCCCGGCTTCTTCGCCTTCCAGGACCTTGTTCGCAACGGCCCCGAGTCGAGCTATCGGGAGTGGTTCGTGGTCCACGAGTGGCCGGTGCGGATCAAGGCCCGCCGCCCGGTGCGCAGTTGGCAGCGGGAGTGGCTGCCCATCTGGTCGGCGCAGAGCGGGCTGGAGGTGGAGTACGTCGACGACGAGGGCCCGGCGGTGGAGCCGACCTATGAGTGCTGGTATGGGGTGGCCTCGATGCCCCGGATCAACCTGGCCAACCCTGAGGCGCGCAACTACCTGCTCGGGGTGGCCGCCGACTGGATCCAGGACGCCGGTATCGATGGATGGCGGATCGACGTGGCCCGCTATGTCGACCCCGACTTCTGGGTCGACTTCCGCGTGGCGGCGAAGAAGGCCGATCCGGAGGCTTATCTGCTCGGGGAGATCATGGGGGACGCCTCCCCCTGGCTGCAGGGTGACCGCTTCGACGCCACCATGAACTACACCTTCCGTGACATCTGTCTCGGGTTCTTGGCCAGCGGCGAGGTCGACGCCGAAGATACCGCCGACGCCCTGGCCCGGCTCTGGGCCCAGTACGCCTGGCCGGTGACCCTGGCCAACCACGACCTGATCGGCAGCCACGACACGCCCCGCTTTCTCACCGAAGCCGGAGGTGAGCAGTGGCGGCTTGGTCTCGCCATGGTGTTGCAGATGACCTTCCCCGGCGCCCCGGGGATCTATTACGGCGACGAGGTGGGCTTGGACGGTGGCCACGACCCAGGTTCGCGCGGGCCGTTTCCCTGGGAGCCTTCCCCTGACCGTCAGGCCCTGTACCGACTGATCGCCACGTTGACCGGGCTGCGCCGTCGCGAGCCTGCCCTGGTCAAGGGGGAGTGGCGTCTGCTTCCCTCGGCGGGGGACCTGCTCGCCTTCGAGCGGAGATGGGAGGGGAAGCGTCTGGCGGTGGTGATCAACCGGGGACGGCGCCGTCGGGTGGAGCTGCCCCGGTCGGGGCGGGTGCTTTGGGGTGAGGCCATCATGACAGGACGGACCCTCACGGTCGGCGCTCACCGGGCAGCGGTTGTGCGGCTGGGACGCTGAGCCAGGACGACACCGGCATCCGGAGTGCCGCGCAACCCGAAAGGGGACGTAGTCCTCGGGCCCCCAACCCCCGATTGGCGAGGATGAGGATGAACCCGGCCGATCCTCAGCGGTATAGACCGGTGAGGCTGGCCTCGGCCAGGATGTGACCCTCGATCGCCTCCAGCACCTCGGCTTTGCCCGCCCCTTCGGCCAGGCCGAGGGCGGTGTCGACTGCGTAGACCTTGTGCACGTAACGATGGGTCCCAGAAGGGGGACAGGGCCCGTCGTAGCCGGTCCCGCC
>JBFYOJ010000206.1:0-11015 GCA_041303885.1 Acidimicrobiia bacterium
TCCGATCTACTTCTCCCCGGAGTGGCGCGGGCCCTGGCCATCTCCCAACGAGGGGTGGCCGAGCAGGTGCTCACCGTCGATGACCTGAAATGCGCCGACGAGTTGGCGGTAACCAACGCGCTGCGGGGATGGAGGAAGGCGACGTTGATCGGATAGGTTGTTGCTTCCAAGTCGCCGACAGGAGCCGAGCCCAGCATGCCAACCCCGCATATCTCCGCCGAGAAGGGCGATTTCGCCCCCTCGATCCTGCTTCCCGGCGACCCGCTGCGCGCCAAGCACATTGCCGACAATTTCCTCGACGATGCCAGGCCGGTCAACGAGGTCAGGAACATGCTCGGATTCACCGGCACCTACCAGGGAGTCCCTGTCTCCGTGATGGGCACCGGCATGGGGATCCCATCGGCCTCCATCTATGCCACCGAGCTGATCACGCAGTATGGAGTCGAGCGGCTGATCAGGGTCGGGTCGTGCGGGGGAATCCTCTCCTCGGTCAAGATCCGTGACGTCATCCTCGCCATTGGCGCCTGCACGGATTCGGGAGTCAATCGGGTCCGCTATGGCGGAGACGACTTCGCGGCAACCGCCGACTTCTCGCTGCTGCGGGCCGCAGCGGACGCCGCCGCGGCGAAGGGAATCGAGGTCAAAGTGGGCAACGTCCACTCCGCGGATCTCTTCTACAACCCTGATCCTGGCGCCTTCGATCGTATGGAGGCGATGGGTGTCCTGGCGGTGGAGATGGAGGCGGCCGGTCTCTACGGGGTCGCCGCAGAAAAGGGTGGAAGGGCCCTCACCATCGCCACGGTGTCCGATCATGTCCGCACTGGTGAGTGGACCTCGGCAGAGGAACGCCAGCAGACCTTCGACGAGATGGTCGCCATCGCCCTTGAAACGGTCCGCATCGACCTCGGCCCCTGACCGAAGGCGGCGGCAGGACCCGCCCTCACCGACGCCGGGTAACCCCCGTTCGGTATTTTGAGTCTCATGTTCGATGCCGACTTCCGGCATCCGCCAATTGGGAGGAGATATGACCGACACAGTTGATCGGACCAAGTCGGACGGACCAGGGGAGTCCCCGGTCGCTTCATTCTTCAACATCCACGAGCGGGGCAGTTCGGTCGGAACCGAGGTGCGGGCCGGGGTGACGACATTCCTGGTGATGGCGTACATCATCTTCGTCAACCCTTCCATTCTCTCGGCGGCCGGTTTCGACGCGCCCGCGGTTGCCGCCGGGACAGCCCTGGTGGCCGGTCTGCTCTGCATCCTGATGGGGGTGGTCGCCAACGTCCCCATTGCGATGGCGGCCGGTCTGGGCATCAACGGTGCGGTGGCATTCGGCCTCGTCCTCACCAACGGCCTCACCCCGGAAGGAGCGATGGGGGTGATCGTCCTCGAGGGATTGATCGTGCTGGCCCTGGTCCTGGTCGGGCTTCGTGAGGCGATCATGAATGCCGTGCCGATGGCACTGAAGCGGGCCATCGGCGTCGGCATCGGGTTGTTCATCCTGTTCATCGGGTTCGTCGACGCGGGGTTGATTCGTCAGCCGGTTGGTGATGGCCCGGTCCCAGTCGAATTCGTCTTCCCGAACAGCATGGGCGCCTGGGTGGCCCTCATCGGGCTTCTCATCACGGTCATCCTCTATGTGCGGAAGGTGCCTGGTGCCCTGGTGATCAGCATCCTGCTCACCGCGGCCATCGGTCTGATCATCGGGTTCACCGAGTTCCCGGATGCTTTCACCGTGACCCCGAGCTTCGCCACTCTCGGTGCCTTCGATCTGGGGAACGTGTTCACCCAGCTTGGGTTCGTCGCCGCAGCGCTGACCATCTTCAGCTTCATGCTGACCGACTTCTTCGACACGATCGGCACCGCCACCGCCATCGCGGAGCAGGCCGAGCTGACCGAGGAAGACGGCTCGATCCCGGGTGTGGGCAGACTGCTCTTCGTCGACTCGCTGGGTGCCGCCGCCGGCGGAGCCGCGGGGGTCAGCTCCAACACCAGCTACATCGAGAGCGCTGCCGGCGTTGCCGAAGGCGGTCGCACTGGCCTCACTTCGGTGGTGGTGGGCTTCCTTTTCCTGGTGGCGATCTTCCTGTCGCCGCTGGCCGGGCTGATCCCGGTCCAGGCGACCGCTCCTGTGCTGATCTTGATCGGGTTCCTCATGGCCCATCTGATCAAGGGGATCGACTTCGACGAGATCGAGGAGGGCTTTCCGGCTCTCCTCACCATCGTCCTGATGCCCCTCACCTTCAGCATCACGGTCGGCATCGGCGCCGGGTTCGTGATGTTCGTGTTGATCAAAGTGGTCAAGGGAAAGGCTCGGGAGATCCACCCCCTGATGTGGGTCGTGGCCGTGGCATTCCTCATCTACTTCGGACAGGCCGTATTGAACCAAGCGATCTCTGCCTGACCGGGAACAGGCCATCGAGGAGAAGGGCCCGGCTCCACCGCCGGGCCCTTCTCACATGGTGACGTAGGCCTGGATCTGCGGGGCGATCATGTCGATGAGCCTTTCAACCGGGGCGTTTGCCAATGCAGGAAATCCGATCACGTAGCGAAGCATCGCCACCCCGACCAGATGCGACGCGATCAAGGCGACTCGGAGGTCCGGGTCGGGGCCCTCCAGCCGGGGTGCAACCCGTCCGAGCAGGGCCGACCCGAAGAACTCGCGCAACACGGCCGATCCGTGATCGGTGGCGAAGGCACCACGAAGCATCGCCAGAAGCGAATCCCGGGTCTCCGGTTTCTCCCATACGGTGAAGAACAACGTGCTGAGATTTCTGCCGGCATGGGTGGCACCGTCGGCAAAGACCTTCTCCGCGACCTCGGCCGGACGCAACGGCAGGTCGATGGAGGCACCGAAGAGGTCCTCCTTGGTCCCGAAGTAATGGTGCACCAGTGCAGGGTCGACGCCGGCTTCACCCGCGATGCTCCGCATCGTGGCGCGGTGGAAGCCTTTGGCGGCGAACTCGGAGCGTGCTGCTGCCAGGATGGCTCCTCTCGTGTCCTCTCCGCCCGGCCGGCGACCGGTACGCGCCATCAGGGCACCGCAACCAGGGTCATGAACGCCTCCTCCAATGTCGACGGCGTCTCGACCATCACGATCCCTTCACCGAGCGCCGATCGAGCGGTTGAGACGTCGATTCCTGGGAGCCGGAGGTGGCCCGCGGCCGGAACGACGGCCAGCCCTGCATGTTCGAGCAGGTCCATGGTGGCGGCGTGGTCGTCGGGCGTGACCTCGACCGTCACCTGCCCGGCGAGTATCTCATCGACGGTCCCTGAGAAGGCAACACTCCCGTCGGAGAGAAAGACGAGTCGGTCGCATTGCTCCGCCTCATCCATGTGGTGGGTGGTGACGAGGACGCCGGTGCCTGCATCGGCAGCGTCGTGAATCGTCTGCCACAGGTCGGCCCTCCCCAGAGGGCCGACCCCTGAGGTCGGCTCGTCGAGCACGAGCAGGTCGGGTCGATGGCCGAGGGCCGCAGCGAAGGCGACTCTTCGCCGGTGCCCCAGAGGGAGGTCGGAGACGAGGGTCCTGCCCAGTCCCAACATGTCTTCCTCGAGCTGGGGCCGGGGCATCCCGAAGACCCTCGCCCTGAACTCCAGGTTCTCCTCGACGGTCAGATCCTCGTACAGCCCGGGTCCCTGAGGCATGTACCCGATGCGACTCCGGACGGCGCGGGTCGGCGGCCCTCCAAGAAGCCGTGCTTCGCCCTCATCCGGAGTGAGGAGCCCGAGCAGCATCCTGATCAGGGTGGTCTTGCCTGCGCCGTTGGCCCCGACGAGGCCGACGACCTCCCCGGCCGAGACGGTGAGGCTCACCCTGTTTACGGCGACGTTCTTCCCGAAACGCTTGACCAGCGCCTCGATCTCCACGAGTTGCCCGGTCACAACCGTTCCCTCCTGGCCAGGGCACTAGCGGTCACGACATCCTCCAGATCGGGCTCCACGAGCCCGACCCCGGGTGGGAGGATGCCCTCGGGTGACCAGACCCGCCACAGTTTCCCCCTCCTCCACGACGAGAAGCCGTGCGGTTGGCTCCCGGAGACTCCGAGGACGCCGGGAAACGAAGCCCTGATCGAGGTCGCCGTTCCCGATGTGAGGACACGTCCGCCATCCAGCACGACAACATGCGACGCGCGCTCCGCCTCTTCGAGATAGCTGGTGGTGGCCATGACGGCGGTGCCCTCGCCTGCGGCCCGGGCGAGGAGACGCCACACCTCGGCTCGACTGATCGGGTCGAGGCCCGTGGTCGGCTCGTCGAGCACCGTCATCTCGGGGCGGGGAAGCATCGCCATGGCCACGGCGAGCTTCTGGCGCATCCCACCGGAGAGCGCGCCGGCAAGACGATCGGTCGCGATGGTGAGGCCGGTGATTTCGAGGAGGTGCCTGTGCCTCTCGGACCTAGCCGGAAGCCCGTAGGCCCGGGCCACGAAGTCGAGGTTCTCCGAGACGGTGAGATCCATCCACGTGCCTGCCGCCTCGGGCTGATAGCCGATCGAGTCCCAGTCGGGGCGACTCACCGAGCCCGAGGATGGGGTGGTGAGACCGACCAGAGTCCGGGAGGCGGTGGTCTTGCCGGCCCCATCGGCCCCGATCAGCGCGGTGATGGCTCCTTTCTCGATGGTTAGATCCACTGCCTCGAGCGCGGTCGTCTCTCCGAAACGGACAGTTACGGCCGACAGTCCGAAGCTCAAACCGGCACCTCCACGACAGCCCGCCCGGACGGCGCCAGATCGGCGCGGAACCTGAGCACCGCCAGCCCGAAGACCACAAGGCCCAGTACCGCGAGCAGGGCCAGCGGAAGCGAGACGGCAGCGAGGGGGGAGCCTTTCAGCATCACTCCCCTCGAGATCTGGTTGAAGTAGGTGAGCGGGAGCAGATAGCCGATCCACCGCACCCCTGCCGCCATCGACTCAAGGGGGAAGATGAGACCCGAGAGCAGCACCTGGGGGAGAAGGGTCATTATGGCCAGCTGGATTGCCTGACCCTGGTTCTCGGAAACCGTGGAGATGAGGACGCCGCTTCCCAGTGTGACGAAGAGGAAGAGCACCGCGCCCAGGGCGAGCAGCCAAATGGAGCCGGCGAACGGCACCTCGAAGAGGAGCCATCCGATGGTCAGCACGATCACCATGTCCGCGGCTGCGATCACGAAGTAGGGAGCGATCTTGCCCACGAACACGTCCCGGGGACGAAGCGGCATGACTGCGAGCTGCTCGAGTGTCCCCGCCTGTCTTTCCCGGACCACCCCGAGACTGGTGATGAGGGAGCCAACGAAGAGGAGTACGAGACCGGCCAGACCCGGGACCAGCACGGCAGAGGTGTCGAGCTCGGGATTGAAGAGCACTTCCACCGTCACCGGAATTCCCTGGGACGCAGCGGATGTGAAGGCCTGCACCGCAGCGCGGGCTGTGAACAACTGTGAACCGTCTATCGACGCCACGAGCCCCGTGCCCTGGCCACTGACCACGACGTCCGCCTCGCCGAACTGAAGGATCTCCACGGGCTCGGTATGGCTCGCCTCGACCACCTCGAACACATCGGGTAGCGGCGCGGCGATCGGTGGCTCACCGTCGGGGAAGGCCACCTCGATGCTGGTCACGTCGAAGCTGGCCGCGTAGCCGAACACGATCAGGAGCATGATGGGCATCACGATCATCATCGCCAGCGTCCGGTGATCTCTCCTCACCTGACGCACCTCTTTGGTCACCATCGCCCACACCGGTGTGCTCCTTTGTCAACGCCTGTTGATATCTACAATCGTTGAATTCACCTGTCAAGAGCCAATTGGCGTTGACCGAAGCGCGAATCGCCGCCGTCTCGCTACGTCAGGTCCACCTGGGAGCCAGACCCCTCGTCGGCAACCTCCCGCCGCTGCCACCAGGTAGCGTTCAATGCGATCGCGCCAACCAGGATCCGGCTGAGGATGTAGAGCCAGGCAAGGAACACCCCGGCCATCCCTAGCCCTCCATAGAGTTCACCGGCAGACTCCAGTTTGGGGGCGAAGTAGACGATGGTCGCCACCCGGGTGCCCAACATTCCCGCCGTCATGAGCACCGCACCGGGGAGCATGCCGGACCACGGGATCACGTCGGGATGGGGAAGCGACTCGAACAGAACGATCAGGATGGCCATCAGGATCGCTACCCCTGCGACAAGCACCAGGACGTCGGTCAGGAAGGGCCCGCCCTGCAGGAAGTCCATCCCTCGAATCAGGAGAAGGAGGGACACCACATAAACGACCACGCCCAGAGAAGCGCGAACCATGTTGACGTGCGCGGGGGGCTCCATTCGCCAGGCGAGTCGGCTCACCAGTCGCAGCGCCTTCACCACCCCGACACCGGCCCAGATCATGAGAACCACACCTAGCGCTCCGAGGTAGAGCCTGGCCTGTTCCGATGAAGCCACCGCGTCACCGACCATGCCGGCCAGGGCCGCGGTCAAACCCGATTCCTCGGCCAGCTCCTCGGGTGGTCGATCGACGCGACTGGCGATAGAGCCGACCAACACGACCACCGTCAACGAAGCCGGCAGGAGCCAGAGGAACAGCTTGACCGCAAGCCCTCCGGCGAGGAGGCTGCCGGCAAAGGACCGGTCACGTTGGTAGAAGTCGAACGCGATCCTGACGGTGGGGCGGTGGGCGCGCTCGGTTTCGAGACGATCCGATCCCTGTTCTATCAGTGCCTGGGCCATGGTCTTGAGACGGGCGACACGCCCGTCTTCGGGTGGCTTCGGTTCGCTCTCCGATTCGATCTCGGCCATTGGATGACGATACCGCTGGGTTCATCCCGAGGGCTCGGCGAGGATGAAGCCCGCGACCGGTTCGGTGTTCGGCGCATCGGACACCGATCGCGGCCGGGTTGGTGAATTGTGCTCCGGGTCCCCCGTTGAGGGAGAGAGGGTGCCTTCTCTTGGATGGGCTTGCCTCGATACGAGAGGATCTGGGGGCGATGGTCGGGGCCATCGTCGACCGTCTCGGGCTCGCCGATGGACCGCCGGTGCGCTGCTCCTGCTCGATCACGAGATGTGCACCACATAGGGCGATCCCGGCGCCACGTGATCCTCTGACCTCATGCCTCCTCTCTCGGCCTAGCGTTCCCTCGATGGCGACACTCGATGCCAAGAAGAGAGCGAGTCTTCCCAACAGCGCGTTCGCCTATGTGGACTCCAAGGGGAATCGTCGCCTCCCGATCAACGACGAGGCCCACGTTCGCAACGCCCTCTCTCGCTTCAACCAGGTGAAGTTCGAGAGCCGCGAGGCCCGGGAGAAGGCGTTTCGTCGTCTGCTCAAGGCGGCCACGGAATACGGGATCGCCCCGGTCGGCTTCGTCACGCGACAGCTGCGCGAGGCCCGTGACGACACGGCGGCCGACCTGCCCTCCGGGCTGGTGACGCTCCTGCTCACCGACATCGAAGGATCGACCGTGCTCGTTCAGGATCTGGGTGATTCATACCCGGCGTTGCTCGAGGAGGTGCGTGGCCTGATTCGGGACGCGGTGAGCCGTTCGGGAGGGTACGAGGTCGATTCGAGGGCCGACGAGTTCTTCGCGGCGTTCGGGAGTGCCGATGACGCCATCGAGGCGGCGATCGGGATCCAGAAGGCGATGGAGGACAGGCGATGGCCTGGCGGCCGCCAGGTTCGGGTGAGGATTGGGATCCACAGCGGCAGCCCAGCTCTGACCGACACCGGCTACGTAGGTCTCCCGGTGCACGTGATGGCGAGGGTGTGCGGCGCCGGTCACGGTGGGCAGGTCCTCATCACATCCCAGACACGAGACCAGCTACGGCGTGTGCAACCGACCCTGCTCAGCCTTGGCGAGTATCAGCTCCAGGGCATTCCTCGGGCGGAGGAGTTGATCCAGTTGCAGGCTCCGGGCCGCGCCGACGAGTTCCCACCGTTGCGTGCAGACCCGGCGTGACCGATCACGATCTCGTTTCTGGCAGCACCACGTCGACCAGATAGCGGTGGAACCGCTCTGCTTCCTCGAAATGGGGGATGTGACCTGAGTCCTCGAAGAATTCGACCGTGATCCGCGGTGCTCGAAGCGTTCCCGCGTACTCCGCGGCCAGGTCGGAGCGAGCCGTGAGCTCGTGGGCACCTTGGATCAGGTAGACGGGGACCTGCAGAGATGGGACGTCTCGCCTCAGGTCGAGATCCTGGACCTGGGGGTACATCGCCCCGCCCATGTCCGCCAATCCGCGGAAGACGTTGAGGCGGTCCATGAACCCGTACTCGCTGACCCCGGTTCCCTGGATCCCGGGGACCCCCTTGGCGAACTCGGAGGTCTCCTGGTAGGGCTCCAGGTCCCCGTAGTGCTCGATGACGGTCATGTAGGCATAGAGGTCGGCGTAGGGGGGCGGCCCGTAGCCGGTCATCCTGGCTGACAGCTTCGAGTCGCCGGTCCGTTCGGCGTATTCGAGTATCTGGTGGTAGAGCCGGAGATCCGTCTCCAGCGGGCTCACCATCTGGCCTGCACCGATGTAGGCGTGATACAGGTCCGGCCGCTGCTGGGCAGCGAGGACGCCGATGAGGCTTCCCCACGAGTTTCCGAGGAGATAGATCTTCTCGGTGCCGAACCGATCCGCCAGGTAGGTGGTCAGGTCCACCACATCCGTCACCGCGGATTCGGGGGTCAGCGACGACAGCGGGTCGAGAGCCGGATACGACTTGCCCACCCCCCTCTGCTCCCAGGCGACGACGACGAAGTCGTCCTCCAGCCGCTCGAGGAATGTCCGGGTGTAGCCGAGGTCACTGTTTCCAGGCCCGCCGGTCAGATAGAGCAGGATCGGGTTGTCGATGTCATCGCCGCGGATCATGACCGCCTGGTCATGACCTCCCAGATCCACCGTGGCCAGCTCGGCCATGCTGTCGGCCAGGCGGGCTCCGTCGGCGCCGAGGATCGGGGCGGTGACTGCCGGACGTGTGATCACGACGGAGGCGACAGACATGACGAGCATCAGCAGGATGGTCGAGGTCTTCGGCAGGGCATGGATGAAATCCTTGCCCTGGTCTGCCCGCCGGGCGGCAGACGAGCCGATCAGCGACCCCCAGAGCATGGGAACGATGGCCACTGCAAAGTGAAACCCGCGTGTGGTCACGAAGAGGACGATGCCGAAGGCGGAATCGAGATGGATCCCGTCCAGACTCGGCGACTCGAGCCCGAGTCGTCCCAGCTCGAAGCAGGCAGCAAACAAGACCGGAGACGCGACCAGTGCCCAGCGGCCCACCAGCCATCCGGAGGCAATCCCGACCCCGGCTCCGACGAGCATCGACACGAGGGAATCGATCGGCGTCACCGGGCCTCTCGGCATCAGCAGGGTGCTCAGGCCGCCGGCGATGGCGGGAATGGCCAGCCCGAACGCCACCCGGAGGGGGTCATGACGCGGGCGTGAGGATTGTCCGGACGGCGACTCACGTTCGGTGGCAAGACTCATCCAGGTGACCGCTACCGGATGTAGGCGATCACCGATAGGGGAGAACGGCCCAGCCGGATGGGGACGGTCTCCCAACAGGCCTGCGGCGGGCGAGTGGCCCGTCCCTTCCGTCAGTCGGGACGGCCGAAGGGGGTTCCCGACGGGCCTGAAGGGCCCAGGATCAGATCGCTCTCATCCGATTGTTGCGGGCGTTGTGTTCCACCTCGGCCAGACCGAGCGCCTCCAGCACCGGAGGCACATAGTTGCCCACCCGTCCCCTGAGGCCCTTCTTCAAGCCGTACCAGCCCCCGATCGGGTTGTCGGGTGAGCGGGCCCAGGCTTCCACTGTTCCCTCCGCTGCCGGCTTCTGCTCGTCCGCGTTCCCCAGCGGCACCCAGTCACCGCGATCCTTGAGCATCTGGTAGAGATCGTCGACCACCCGAAGGTCGTAATGGAGGACGGTGTTCCCCACGGTGCAAACCAGGATCGGGGGGTCGTGTCCCTCGTCCCGGTGCATGAGGATCTCGGAAGCGAGACTGGGCGTCTTCAAGACCCAGGGGTCAGACGCCGTGCCGGAACCGCTGAATGGCGCTGCCGTCATGGTCGCTCCTGTCCCCGACGACGCTACCAGCACCGTGGCCAGCCACGCGTCCGGGACCTATTCCCCTACCGGAATCGTCGTTGGAACGCCACTTTCGGTCCTATGAGCCGGCCCGCTGTCGTCTTGCTGACTGCCCTGGTCCTCGGGGCTTGCACTCCTGGTCCGACCCAGGTGCCGACGACGACGGTCCCGGCTGCAACCGCGCCGTCGAGGACCGAGCAGGTCGTTGCCGACTATTTGCCCGGGCTCGAAGCCAGAGTCTTCATCCCGGGTGAGGTGGAGAGGGCGCCCCTCGTCGTTATGGTGCCGGGTGGATCCTGGCTCACCGCAGACCCGGCCGGCCTCGAAGGTCTGGCCGAGTATCTGGCCGCGGCTGGGCTCGTGGCTGCACCGGTGGTGGTGAGGGCCGCCGAGGACGGTGTTGTCTTCCCGACGCCGGTCGAGGATGTCCTCTGTGCCGTCGCCTTTGCCGCCGAATCGGCGACCTCGAATGGGGTCGTGCCAGGCCCGGTGGTGGTGCTCGGCCACTCCTCCGGCGCGCATCTCGCCGCGTTGGCCGCCCTCGCCGCCGGGGACTTCGATCCCGAGTGCCCCTATCCGGAAGTGACCCCTGCTGCCCTGATCGGGATGTCGGGAACTTATGACGTCAGTCTGCTCCCCGACCTTGCAGAGCCGCTGTTCGGAGCGCCGCTCGAATCGAAGCCCGGTCTCTGGGAATCGGGCAACCCGGTGTCGCGCGCGGGCCTTCGCCCCGACCTGCGTGTCCTCCTGATCCATGGTGACTCCGACGACCTCGTGCCCATGTCCTTCACGACAGGGTTTGCCGCCGCCCTGGAGGCAGGAGGACATCCAACCACGGTCGAGGTGGTCGCCGGAGCGGACCACCACCAGATCTACTCGGCAGAGGCTTCGGGTGATCTCATCGTGAACTGGGTCGGCGACCTGGACAGGTAGCCACTGCCGGATCCGGTGGGGGATCGGTCAGGGTGTTTCCCGATTGTCCCGG
>JBFYOJ010000207.1:0-17274 GCA_041303885.1 Acidimicrobiia bacterium
ATTCTGTGATGACCGGCGAGGGGAACGGGCCGGGCCGGTTGTCGGTCGGGTCCTGGGTCCTCTACGACCTGGCCAACACGATCTTCGCCCTGGGGGTGATCGGTCTCTACTTCCCGGACTGGCTCAAGTCGGTGGACCAGCCTGACAGTGCCCTGGCGCTGGTCCAAGCCGGTGCGGGCGCATTGGTCATCTTCCTCGCCCCCTGGGCCGGGGCGCGCAGCGACGTCAAGGGGACACGGGTCCCCACCCTGACCATCACCACCTTGTTCGCGGTGACTGCCACTGCGACGCTTGCCTCCGGCCCAATCGCCCTTTCGCTCGTCATGCTCGGAGTCGCCCTGATCGCTTTCAACATCGGCTCTGTCGTCTATGACGCACTGCTGGTCGATGTGAGCACCCCGGAAAATCGGGGCTGGGTATCCGGGGTGGGGGTCGGAGTCGGCTATTTGGGCTCGTTCATCGGCCTGGGGCTGGGTCTATTGACCCTCGATGTCCTCGGTTGGTCCTACGCGGCGACCTTCCGTGTCCTGGCTCTCGGCTTCCTGCTCTTCGCCCTTCCCGCCTTCTTCTTCATCGACGAACGAGGTGGCGTGGACGACGCCCCGATGCCCCGACTGCGAGACGTCGTCGGCAAGCTCCTCGCATCGTGGCGTCTTGCCTCCACCTACGAAGGCGTGGTCCGGTTCCTCGTCGGGCGGTTCCTCTACACGGACGCGATCAACACGTTGATCGGTGGATTCCTCACCATCTTCGTCATCGAGGAGCTCGGGCTGGATCGGCGGTTCGTGACCAACCTGCTCGGGCTGGCGATCTTCGCCGCCGTGATCGGAGCCTTCGTGGCGGGTCGCCTGGTGGGGCACTTCGGGCCGATGCCAGTCCTTCGCACCGTCCTCGTGATGTGGATGGTCGCCCTTGCCTCGGGCGTCATCGCAGCGATGACCGGGGAGATCACACTCGCCTGGGCGATCGGTCTCATCGGTGGCCTCGCCCTTGGAGCGACCTGGACTGCCGACAGGGTGGTCATGTCGCGTGTCTCCCCCCCGAGGCATCTCGGCGAGTTCTACGGCTTGTACGCCACCGTCGGCAGGTTCGCCACCATCCTTGGCCCCCTGACCTGGGCACTGATCGTCGACGTGCTCGGTCTGAGCAGACAGGTGGCGATGGGCGCCCTGATCGTCTTTGTCGCGGTCGGATGGTGTGTACTGAGAAAGGTCGACGACTCAGAGCGGGTGTGGCCCGCGGTCGACATGCCGGTCGTCAGTACAATCCCTGACGCTCCCCCGCAATGAGGTGGTGCTCGACCGCGTAGGGGATGGGCAGGTCCGCCACCTCCTGTGGGCCACGGGACAGACGTCTGCCGATCTCGGCAAACCACGTGTCATTGGCAAAGGCCCACGGCCAGGCCCTGATCCCGACTCTGGCCCCGACGATCCCGCCCACCATCCCGGCAAGGGCACTGCCACCGATCCTGGCTGCCTGCTCGATCGGCACATGAGCACGGTCCACCACCGGTGCCGAGAGGAGCAGACCCGCCTTGATCTGATCCCAGGGACCGGGTTCACCCGTTCCCGACGCCAGGGCCAGGGCTTTCTCTCCGTCGGCCACGCCGACATGTGCCAGCAACCCGTTCAACTCCGCCATGAGGGCCGACCCCGTGGCGAACTGGGTCGAGACTGGTTCGATCAGCTCGATCACCCCCGAGATGAGGTCACGGCCGGACTGGCCGAAGCACGACGCGGCGACGGCCCCTGCCGCCACCGCGCCGGCCAGGATCGAGGCGTCATCGGCGTGGAACAGCCTGCCGAGCACCATCGCCTCATCACGGAGGCTGTCCGGCTCTCGACGAAACACGACTCCGAGCGGCACCGCCCGAGGGGCGGCGTCGAGCGACTGACCGCTCTCCGGAGCCGGGCTCCCGCCACGGGCACCATCGAGCCAGGCACGGAAGTGACGGCTCTCCGCCCGGTAGACCGGCTCCTCCCCATCCGAGCCGTCCAACTCGCGGATTGCCTGGATCATGGAAGAGGCCTGGAGACGGCGGTGCTCGATCAGCTGATAGGCAACCACAGTTGCCTGCTCGGTGACCGCCGAATAGCCGAGCTCCCACGCCCCACCTGCCGCGTCTCCGGCCGCCAAACCGAGCATCGCCCCGTCGCCCTCACCGGCAACGAGAGAGAACCTTGGCTCTGAGTCACTCACGGTGCGGGAGGGTACAGCTGTACGCTCCCCTCAATGGACCGGATAGTGGTCATCGCCAACCCATCGGCCTCTCAGTTCACCGGTGGAGCTCACCGTGATGTCATGTCCCTATTCCGCAGGCACGGGAGTGTGGAGCCTGTATGGCCCGAGACTGCGGCTGATGCCGAGATGCGAGCCGCCCAGGCCGCGGGCTCGGGGGCAGAGGTGGTGGTGGCGATGGGCGGCGACGGGATGGTTCATCATGTCGCCCAGGGCCTGGTGGGCACGGACGCCGCCCTCGGGATCATCCCGGTCGGGACCACCAATGTGATCGCCCGCCTGCTCAGGATCCCCTCCCGAGCCAACAAGGCCGCCCGTCTCATCGCAGAGACCTACGAACCGTGGTCGATCGGGACGGCCCGCATGACATTGGCCCGGGGCTCGGTGGAGACCGTCCACCATGCGATCTTCGCTTGTGGGCTCGGTCTCGACGCCGCTGTCGTTCTGGAGGCCGACAAGGATCCCTATCGGAAATACCGCTTCGGCTCGATCCATTACGCGCGAACGACTCTCTCGGTTGCCTGGCGAGATCCCCGTCGCAGCCCTCACATCATGTTGACGATCGATCAGCATCGCGAGTTGGCGTCGACCATCCTGGTCCAGTTCCGCAGTGTGTACACCTACTTCGGCTCGATGCCTCTGCGGCTCTCCCCGGAGCATCCCGACCCGATGACCGTCCTAAGCATCGGCCGACTCCGGCGCTCTCGAATCCCGAGCATCATCACCGCCCTGCTTCGCAACAGGGACCTGGGAGTCATCCCGGAGTGGAACGTGCTCCGGCACGTCAAGCGCCTCGAGATGGACGCCGACCCCCCGGCCGCGGCGCAGGCGGACGGCGAGTCCCTCGGAATGGTCGACGGGGGCACGATCGAGTGGGCGCCCGACTCGCTCCGCGTGGTCACCGGTCAGTCGGAGGGCTGAGAGAACCTCACCTGCGGGACCGGGATCGGAATCCCTTCACTGTCGAAGCGGTTCTTGACCCGACGCAGCGCCTCGCGACGGACGGCCCATCGCTCGGTGGCCACGGTGGTGAGACGGGCCCTAATGAGGACGGCCGAGTCGGCCAGTTCCTGCACTCCCAGCATCTCGGGCTCGGCAGTGATGCGGTCACTCCATTCGGGGTCCTCTGCCAGCTTCTTCAACTCGTCGAGCATCACGTCCATGGCCTGGTCGATGTCGGCCTCATACCCCACCCGGACGTCGAGCACCGGCTGGGCGAACCGGCTCGTCGCGTTCTCGGTGACGGTGATCTGCCCGTTGGGGACGTAGTACACGTTGCCTTCGACGTCACGGAGCACGGTCACCCTGAACTGAATGTCTTCCACCGTCCCGTTGGTCCCGGCGATGGTCACCGAATCGCCGATCTGATACTGATCCTCGGCGATGATGAAGAAGCCGGCGAGCACGTCCCTCACCACGTCCTGGGCGCCGAACCCAAGCGCGACCCCGATCACGGTGCCGATGGCGACGAATGGCGCCATGCTCAGGCCCCAGATGTCGAAGATCATCAGAACGGCGATCACCAGGAGGACGACGAGGATCGTGCGTCGAACCATCACCCACAACGTGGCGACCCGGGCAGCCGAGTGAGGTGTGTGCGACCGGAAACTGGCAACGTACCGGTTGCCGATCCGGACCAGGATCAGGTAGAGGACCAGCATGGAGACGATGACGATCGCCGTGGAGATCCAAGGATTCAGGTCGGCCACGCGTATCGAGCCTAGCCCGGGGTCCGTTTCCGCATTTGCGCCACAGCGAGCGCCATTTCGGCCACTGCGGCTTGGGCTCGGGCCCGGCGGGCGAGTAGGTCACGGACCGGGCCTGCGATGGCGCCGTCCACCGCCTCCTCCAGTTGCCGGAACGAAAACTCCATCTGCCCCGAGCCTGACCTGCCCTTCCTTCCCGGACGCCACCACGAGGTCGACGCTCCTTCATGGGCAGGCGTGATGGCGGCGCCGGCCACACACTCCAGGAATCGGGCCGGCACGTCATCGGCGAATTCGAGAAGACGAGCGCGGGTCTCACCACCGGCCTCCCCGGCCAGGTCGCGGATGAACCCGGAGAGAAGACTGCCGGCCTCGGCGACCTCCCCTTCGGTAGCGAGGCTGATCGCCCGATCGAGCTCGGGTCTCCATCTCTTCTCGAAGTCGAGGCTTTGGGCTCCGGAGGTCGCCATCACCAGCCGGGAGGATGCCCCGGTGAGGTCGGTGAGGATCTTCCCGTGGATCGCCATCCTCTCATCCCGCCTCTCCTCGAGTCGCCGGAGGAGCAAATCGACGCCCGTGGCGGGACCTGATTCCGGCTGGGCGGAAGTCATGATCACCTCCGGTGCCTCCACCCCGTCTTCACGCAAAGCCGCGGCGAGATCGCCCGCCACATAGGCGACATCGGCGGGATCCATCCTGTCCACCTGGTTGAGCACGAAGAGGAATTGGCGTTGATAGCCGGACAGCGGGGCGATGTGCCCGGAATGCAGGGACGCATCCCGATACTTCTCCGGGTCGGTGACCCAGATCACCATGTCCACCCGCGGGATCAGTGAATCGACCTGATGGCGGTGGTCCACCTCGATGCTGTCGTTGTCGGGCAGGTCGAGCAGGCAGAGCCAGGGGGGCCCCTCGTGCTCGAAACGGTCTTCGATCCCCAGATCGTCGAGAAGGCCGCTGAGTGAGCCGCGGGCCGCCGCGGGGACCAGGGCGAGGGGTCGCACCGTCATCGGTCGGATGCCGCCGGTGAGGGCCACCTCTTCACCGGCCAGCGCGTTGAACAGGCTCGACTTGCCCGAGCCCGTGCCCCCGGCGAAGGCGACCACCAGGATCGTCTCCGGATACGAGAGTCGGAACCGCGACTCGGCCGCGACGCGCGCCACCGGATCGAGGTCGCCTGGGTCGATGACTCCCCGGGACTCGGCTACGGCGACATCGACCTTGTCGAGCAAGGCGATGAGCGCGTCATGCATTTGCGAACGACGACCTCGCGACCACCGCGGACAACGAGGTTCGGGCACGGTAGATCGCGGCGTCGGATGCAACGGATTCCCCCGCTCGGCTGGCCACCTCGTGATCGAACCGGGCGTACACGGGTATCAGTTGCGTCTCCAGCAGTTCCCTCGCCCTGGTCAGCGGGCCAGTGAGCTCGGCGATCCCCGCCAAGACTTGCATTGCCTCCTCCTCACCCGGACCCTGGCCGTGAAGGACGGCCTTGGCGAGGAGATAGGCGGCCAATGACGGGTCGATCGCGCCTTGCACGCTGCGCATGCCATCGAGGTCCCGATGCCAGCCGGTGATCGCCGACATCGCCGAGACGTGGGTTCTTCCCACCAGATCCTCTGTCTGACCGGGTTCGAGCAGGCTCGTGCTCCGCAACCCCGCCCGGATGTCTGAGTCGATCGCAGCGACAAGTGAGGCGTCGAGAAGGATCTGGCTCCGGGCGACGCTCGACGGCGTCGGGAGACTTCGACGCACTCTCCCCCGGGTGATCAGCCGCTTCCCCGAGAGCCCGGCCAGTGGACCGACATTCGGGGCGCCTGCCGGCACTGGGCCCAGGGTGGACAGAATCCGCCCCAGGTCAACGGTGAGACCGCGTCGGGAGGCGCCAGAGAGCACCCCGTGGGTCATGCCGGCCACCTCTGAGAGCATCTCATCGGCCTGGTCCAGTGTCGTGTCGAGGACCGACATGACGACATCCACCCTCCCGGCGAGCCGTTCTTCCACGACCTCGACCAGCCGGTCGCGCAATCCTTGGATCGTCACCAGGGGGACGGCCTGTGCCCCACGGGGCATGCGATGCTCGTGGACCGCGACCACATCCGAGCCGAGCCCCTCCGTCTGGAGCCGAGTGGCGTAGTCGGCAAGGGCTCCACTGCTGCTGCTCTTGATGCGGTTGAGCACGTGAATCACCGGGGCACCTCGTGAGTGAGCCCGGCGCAGAACCTCCCAGGGCACGAGATCGGCATAACGCTGCGCAGAGTTGACGTACACCACGACGTCGGCATAGTCGATCATCGTCTCGGCGATCACCCGATGCTCGATCGAGGTCGAATCGATGTCGGGCGTGTCCACCAAAGTCAACTCGTCGAGGATGGGGGCGCGTCCGGTGACCACCTGGCACTGGATCCCGCCAATGGTGGAGTACCCGGAAGCGAGGTCTCTGGCGGCGAGGACCAGTGGGGACTTGGTGGTCGGGCGGAGCGGTCCAGCGACACTGTGCTCCGCACCGGCCACGGAGTTGAGCAAGGTCGACTTCCCGGCTCCGGTGGGCCCGGCGAACACCACGGTCAGAGGGGCGAGAGGGTTCTCCATCCTCGGGATCAGGTAGCCGCGGATGGTTCGGACGATCCAATCCCGTCTCAGGCCGGGGCTGCCCGGGTCCGCTGAGCCGGGGATGGCGAGTGCCTCGAGCGATCCGGCGAAATGGGCGAGACGAATAGTGAGATCGTCTGGTCTTGGCTCGGTTACCACCACCCTTGAGATTGTGCCACGGCGCTTCATCGGATTGGTGTCAGCCGGTCCAGCCACCTTCGGGTCGGTCGAACCAAACGTGGACCTGGCCGGTCCCGGTGGCGTTCTCGTAGTCGGAGTAGAGCTCACCGCGGGCCGTGCAGTCCCGGCCCCCGATGGAGCCGAGCATCATCAGATAGTGCCCGAAGGCGCCCTCCGGAGAGTGCTCGAAGTAGGAGTCCATCGTGTCGACGATCCGGGCATGATCGCCGGCCTTCATCCACTCGAGGCGCTCCTCGTCGGCAGCTCGGGCCTCGGGTGTGATGATGTGGATCGGGTCGGATGCCTCGTGCTTCGGGAGCTGCTTCAGAGGCCAGAAGGTATGGCTCATCCCGCCCGACGCGAGGACCACCGCCCTTCTGTCCAGCCTCGCCACCGCCTCGCCGATGGCCTCGCCCATCGTGATGAAGTCGTCGGTCTCCCCGGTCTGCACCACCGAGACCGATACGACCTTCTCGTCTTTGCGCAGGTAGTGGAGGAGGTTGATCGTCGCGTAGTACACGGGGAGGTAGTCGTCCTCTGAGGCATGGGTGGGGGTCCCGAGCTCCTGTCCCAGCGCTGCTGCGAGCTTGGCCAACTCGGGGTCTCCCGGGAAGTCGTACGGGATCTGGGCCATGCCCCGGGGAAGCTCCGACGAGGTGAAGATTCCGTTCCGACGTGCCTGCGCGGCCAGCAAGTGCTCGACGGTCGAGAACCAATGGGAGTCGATGATGACGATCGTGTCCGGCTGCAATCGATCGAAGACTTCGGTTCTCAGGCGGACCAGACCCGGGACGAGGCTGATCTCCTTGCCATCGTTGATCTCGCGCCTGGTCGCCTCGTCGAACATGATGGTGGGGGCGTGGCTGATCAATCCTGCGCCGACGATCTCACCCATGACGTGTCCTCCAAGACTCGTTAGCGACCGAACGACAGGTTATCCGGGTTCACCCGGCTCTGCTCGGCGTGTCAGGTTCCGCCAATGCAGCCAGACGGCGGCGCCGATCAACGGGACATGGATCACCGGCAGATTGTGGGCAAACCATCGGGGCAGGAAGATGTCGGTCACCGAACCGCTGTCTGCTCCCATCGATTCGGCCAATCCCGTGAGCGGGCAACGAGCCCCATTGCCGAGGAACACCAGGGTCTCGGCAGCGACGATGACGGCGGCAACCCCCGCCTTCCTGTCCGACTGCTTCCGGATCCCCGCGATGACCAGGTAGACCATGGCCGCCTCGACGAGGAACCAGATCAGCGTGTGGGCCGACCTCACCGCGGTCAGGGCGGCTCGGTGTGTGCCCTCCGTGCTCACTCGGCCACGAGCGGGACGCCGTCGGCAGTTGCCGTCACCAATCGCAGGAGTCGCGCCAGCTCGCGTCTTTCCCCGTCATCCAGCCCTGCGGTGAATTTCGCCTCGTATCGGTTGAACTCGGGGAACACCGCCTCGATGGTGTCCCGCCCCGAGTCGCTGAGGGTCACCCGGACCCGTCTCCCGTCATCGGGATGGCGCGATCGGTCGACCAGACCGGTCTTCTCCAATGTGGTCAACATCCCGCTCAGAGTGCCCTTGGCCAGACCGCAGTCGTCGGCCAGTTGCGCCGTCTCCCGATCGCCCCACACCCAGAGCACGAAGAGGATGGTGAACCCGCCCCAGGTGAGACCGACCGGGGTGAGGACCTCCCGCTCCATTCGGTTGCGCACCGCATTGGCGGCGCGGTAGATGTTCGAGACGGCGAGCAGGGCCTCGAAGTCGAAGGAGCGATCTCCGAGACGAGCCCGGATGTCGCGCTCAGCCTCGAGCACGACGTGATCATTGTGGTCATAGAGGGGTCGGGGCATGGCTGGAAGTCTTCGAGCTTATCCTTTGGCACCGAACGAACCGAACATGCCATCCTCAAGGGTTGAGATCTCGACAACAGATGTGTCGCCTGACCACTACATCGGCGGCAGGCGAATTCCCTCGGCCGACGCGTTCGAGGTCCGATCCCCTTTGGACTGGGACTGGCTCCTGGCCAGGGTGGCGAGGGGCGACGCCCTCACCGCCGACCAGGCGGTGACGGCCGCAGTCGAGGCCTTCCCCGGGTGGTCGGATCTCGGCCCCGGTCGACGGGCCGAGACCTTGCATCGTCTGGCCGATCTGATCGATGCGAACATCGAGACCATCGCCATGGTCGAGTGCGTCGACATGGCCATGCTCCTGGAGAGCCTCCAGGCCAGGGTGATCCACCGGGGCGCCGAGAACCTCCGCTACTACGCCGACCTGGCAGCCGCCTACCAGGGACGCAGATGGTCGTCGAAGGGGACGGACAACCGGGTGCATCGGATGCCGGCGGGGCCGGCCGTGATCATCACCCCCTGGAACGCCCCATGGCTGTTGTCCACCTGGAAGATCGCCCCCGCCCTGGCTGCGGGCAACACAGTGATCCTGAAACCGGCCGAGTGGGCGCCACTGTCGGCCTCGATCCTCGCCGACCTGGCCGGCGAGGCGGGGCTGCCGCCGGGCGCGCTCAACATCGTGCAAGGGATCGGCGAGGAGATCGGTGCGGCTCTGGTATCCGATCGACGTGTCCGCCGAATCTCGTTCACCGGGTCGCCTGAGACGGCGCGTCACATCGGTGTTTCCGCCGCCAGGAACATCGTCCCGTTCACTGCCGAGTTGGGGGGCAAGGGGCCCCTGCTGGTGTTCTCCGACTCCGATCTCGATGCGGCGGCGAGGAAGGCGGCCGGACAGTACGACGACTCCGGCCAGACCTGTCTCGCCGGGACCCGTGTCCTCGTTGAGGAGTCGGTCGCAAGCGAGTTTCTCGAGTTGTTCAACACGTTCACCGACGCCCACGTGCTCGGTGACAGCCGTGACCCGAGGACGACCATCAGTCCCCTGATCCATCCCGATCACCTCGCTAGGGTCGAGGGTTTCGTGGAGAGGGCACGACGCCACGGCGACAAGGTGCTCCGGGGTGGGGAGCGTTGGAGGCAGGATGGCCTCTGGTACGAGCCGACCCTGATCGCGCCGATCGCCAACGACTCCGAGATCGTCCAGCGGGAGGTGTTCGGGCCGGTGCTCACGTTCCAGACGTTCACCGACGAGGACGAGGCGGTGGACTTGGCCAACTCGACCGCTTACGGGCTCTCCGGAATCGTCTACACCGGCAGCGAGGAGCGAGCGGAGCGGATGGGCAGCCGGATCCGTGCCGGGACGGTGTGGGTGAACGCTTATCTCGTCCGTGATCTGACCGCGCCATTCGGCGGGATCGGGATCTCGGGCATCGGCCGTGAGGGCGGCGACTATGCCCTCGACTTCCACTCCGACCTGAAGACGGTCCAGATCAGCCAGGGCAGCGTGGGCTGAGGAGCCGGCGGCAGCGAGAAATCTCTGACGAGGGTATGGATTCTGTCCCGGAGGGTCGGTAGGTTAGCGAACATATGTTCGATGATTGGGGAGACCTCCAGGGCAGCACAGGAGCGGGTTCTATCGCCATCAGACCGGAGCCGGTCGACTTCGAGCTCTTGCCCGAAAGGCTGGACGAGATGGCGCCCGGCGCCCGACTCGGGCGGAGAAGGTGGGCGACCACATCTGGGTCCTCGCTACCGAGACGGGCCAGGTGCTTGGAGCATTGAACAGACGGCGGGGTCAGCCTTTGCGCACAAGACATTGCCGAGGGTCAGGAGTAGCGGCGACCCACCGACCGTTCAGCTGATCACCAACTGGTCGCGATGTACTTGGTCTCCAGGAACTCCTCGATCCCCTCGTGGCTCCCCTCACGGCCGATGCCCGATTGCTTCACGCCGCCGAAAGGAGCCGCCGGGTCGGAGACCAGGCCGCGGTTGAGCCCGACCATCCCAGATTCGATCGCCTCGGCGGTTCGGAGCCCTCGGGCCAGATCCCCGGTGTACACGTAGGAGATCAGGCCATGGACGGTGTCGTTGGCCATGGCGATGGCCTCCTCGTCCGTGTCGAAGATGACCACCGGGGCCACCGGTCCAAAGATCTCCTGATCGAGGATGGCGGCATCATGGGAGACACCGGAGAGGACGGTTGGCGCGTAGAAGTAACCGCGCCGATCGGGCACCGTGCCACCGACGGCCACGCTGGCACCCGAGTCGACTGCGTCCTGAACCAGGTCGGCGATGTCGTCTCGGGATCGCTCGTTGATCATCGGTCCGACCTGGTTGGCACGATCGATGCCCGGTCCCATTCTCAGGTCTCCCATCGCGCCGGCCAGCATCGAGGTGAATTGCCCGGCCACCGCGGCGTGGACCAGGAACCTGTTTGCGGCGGTGCAAGCCTCACCGGCATTGCGCATCTTGGCCACCATGGCCCCCTCTAGGGCAGCGTCGAGGTCGGCATCCTCGAACACGATGAATGGCGCGTTGCCACCCAGCTCCATCGACACGTTGAGCACCTGATCGGCGGCGACCTTGAGCAGCATCTGGCCCACCGGAGTGGAGCCGGTGAAGGAGAGCTTGCGCACCCTGGGGTCGTGGAGCATCTTCTCGATCACGCCCGACGACCCCTTGGCGACGATGACGTTGACCACGCCGGGTGGAAGTCCCGATTCCTCCATCAGATGGACCACGGCCAGGGTGGTCAAGGGAGTGTCAGATGCCGGCTTGACGATGGCGGTGCAACCGGCGGCCAGGGCGGGGCCGATCTTGCGGGTGGCCATCGCCGCCGGGAAGTTCCAGGGTGTGATCATCACACTCACCCCCACCGGCTGGCGCACGGTCATGATCCGCTTGTCGCCGGTGGGCGACAGACGTACCTCTCCTCCGATCCGTGGCGCCTCCTCGGAGAACCATCTGAAGAACTCGGCGGCGTATCGGACCTCTCCAAGGGCGTCCGGGAAGGCCTTCCCGTTCTCGAGGACGATCAGCTCGGCCAGGTCCTCCTCTCTCGCTCGCATCGACTCGAAGGTCCGTCTCAGGATCTCCCCCCGCTCACGGGGAGGAGTCGCACTCCAGGATCCCAGGGCTTCGTAGGCTGCGTCGACCGCATCCTCGGCGTGCCCGGCCTCGGCGAGCCCGACATCGACGAGGACCTCCTCGGTGGCAGGATCGACCACCGGCATCTCACCAGCGCCGGACGACCACTCGCCACCGATGCAGATACCGGTCTTTCCCTTTTCCTTGAGCTCTTCGAGAATCAACGTCATGTGCTCTCAACCTCCATCGGAACTGTTCGGCGCAGTGTGGTGCCGCCCTTCCATGAAACACCAACCCGGTGGTAGTAGCCACCGATGACCTCACGTGGGGCGAGCAGCGAGAGCTCGTCTCCGGGCGACTCGAACAGGTCGAGCTCAGCATCGCCATGCCAGACATCGGCGACCTCACCGTCGTACCCCCGCATCGTGACCAGCTCGTCCAGCGACTCGGTGCCGTCGGATTCGATTGCCGGCCACCACCGGTTGTGAAGCATCGGGTGGGCGTTGACGAATCCGGGTGCGGCGGCCGGGCGCCGCAGGGTCACGAGGGCCCGGGCGAGGCGGAGATCGGCAGCGGCGAGGGTGGCACCGAACTTGCCGCCGGGCTCGAGTCTGGGACCGGCCCGGCCGACAGAGATCGGGCGGGTCATCCAGATGCTTCCCATCTTCTTCGGGTACCCCTGGTGATATCCGCGCACGAGCGCGAAGTCCTTGTCGACCCAGATGAAGATGCAGCGACTCCAGGTCTCCCCTCTCCAACTGCAGCGGACCACGGCGAAGCACTCCTTGTATTGGGAGCGGACAGGGTCGACCAGCTCCTCCATGGCGTCCCCACAGCTCTGCCAGTCGGCCCAGATGAGGGCCACGGCGCCGGGGTCCTCGGATGCCAGATCGACGCCCTCGGGAAGTAGCGCGGCCACCCGGGAGGGGTCCGTCCGGTACTCGACGGTCAGCATCTCACCCGAGTAGTGCCAGGGCGGAGCCGGGACCAGCGATGAGCGCCCGGTCGGTGTCCGGGGGAACAGGAAACCTGGCATTCGATGATCGTATATGCGGAGGTCGTGTTGGGCGCAGGCCGATATGGTGGGCTACCTTGACAATGATGTCAGAGAGCCTCGAGCCCGGGTATCAGGAGCGAGCCGACCTAACCGAATCGGTCCTCTCGTTTCTCCAGGATTGGTTCGATGCTGCCGCAACGCTGCCCGCATCCGGTGTCGATCTGGACGAGGCACTGGCCGGGAGGCTGATGGCGCCACCCTCCGAAGAGGGACGCTCGCTCGACCACATCCTGGGCGATGTCGAGGCTGCAGGTCGGTCCGGGATCTATCACCCGTCCGGAGGTCATCTCTCCTATATCCCCAATGGTGGGCTGTTCACCTCCGCCGTCGCCGACTTCCTCGCCGCCGGACTGAATCGGTACACGGGCGTCACCGCGGCTGCCCCGGGCATGTCTGCGATCGAGCACGGGATGGTGCAGTGGATGACCTCGCTGTTCGGTCTCGGCGATCGGGCGTCCGGCTTGATTCTCTCCGGCGGGTCGACGGCCAACTTCACCGGGATCGTCGCCGCCCGGACCGCGAGACTCGGGGACGACTTCGCCAGGGGCGTGATCTACGTCACGCCGCACACCCATCACTCGGTGGAGAAGGCCGCCCGGCTCGCTGGGTTCAGAGCAGACCAGATCCGAACGGTGCCGATCGACCCGGACCTGCGAATGGACCCGGTCGCGCTCGGCTCGTTGGTGACCGCGGACCGCGGGTCCGGCCTCGATCCGTTTCTCGTCGTCGGATCGGCGGGGACCACCGACACCGGGACCGTCGACTCCCTCGACACCCTGGCAGATATCGCGGCCGAGGAGGGGCTTTGGCTCCACGTCGATGGGGCCTATGGCGGCTTCTTCCAGTTGACCGAGAGAGGACGGCTCGCCATCGCCGGGATCGACCGCGTCGATTCCATGTCCGTCGACCCGCACAAGGGGCTGTCCATGCCGTTCGGGTTGGGGGCCCTCCTGGTGAGGGACGAGGCGCATCTGATCGACGCCAATCGGGGGCGCGGGGCGTACCTCCTCGAGGAAGATCACCACTCGGGCCTCCGTGACATAGCCTCACTGGGCCCGGAATTGAGCCGGCCCTTTCGCGCCCTTCAGATGTGGCTGCCCCTCCACCTCCACGGCGTCGCCCCCTTCCGTCAGGCCCTCGACACAAGTCTCGACCTGGCCGAGGCGGCATACAGCCGCCTGTCCGGGATCGAGGGCATCGAGGCTCCCTGGAAGCCCGACCTCTCAATCGTGGCCTTCCGCCTCGCGGACGACGACCTGGGTCGGGCCGCCCTCGAAGCCGTGAATCGCGACCGGGTGGTCCATATCTCCCACACCACGATCGGTGGGCGCTTCGTGCTCCGCTTCGCAATCCTCAATCGAAGGACCACCCAGGATCATCTCGATCACGCGATCGACATCATCGAGAAGACCTTGATCGGCTGATCGGCGCAGAATGGAAAGCCTCTGGCCACAGCTCTTGTTGGTGGGAGGCCTGGTGATCGTGAACGGGCTTCTCTCCGGGAGCGAGATCGCTTTCATCTCACTGCGTGAGACCCAGCTCAGCCGGCTGGAGCGGAGCGGAGGCTCGGGTCTCATCGCTGCCAGATTGGCCCGTCAGCCCAATCGCTTCCTCGCCACCATCCAGATCGGGATCACGTTGGCGGGCTTCCTCGCCTCGGCGGCCGCTGCAGTGACCCTGGCCGGGCACCTGGAGGGGTGGTTCGAGGTGTTCGGGGACGCGGCCGACTCCGTGGCCATCGTGGCGGTGACGCTGGTCCTCTCGTATCTGACCCTCGTCCTCGGCGAGCTGGTCCCGAAGCGGCTGGCCCTACAGTGGACCGATCGCTGGGTTCTCCTGGCGGCCCGTCCTCTGCACTGGCTGGCAATCGTCTCCACGCCCGTCGTATGGCTGCTCAGCGTCTCCACCGACTTCGTGGTGCGGATCCTGGGAGGGAAGCCAGGGGCGACGCGTGAGGAAGTGGATCTGGAGGAGCTGCGCGAGATGGTGATGGCACACCGGGCGCTGTCCGAGGACCATCAAGAGATCCTGGTGGGAGCGTTCGAAGTTGCGGAGCGGACATTGCGCGAGGTCCTCATTCCCCGTCCGCGGGTGTTCACCCTCGATGCAGGCGCAACCGTCGAAGAGGGCATCGACGCCTTGCTCCAGTCAGGTCACTCCCGCGCCCCGGTGGTGGCGGATGGCGACCTGGACGACGCGCTGGGCATCGCCCACCTGCGTGATCTCGTCGCCGCCGAGCCAGGCTCCCCGATCGGCGACCTGGCCAAGGAGACCTCCTTCCTGCCCGAGTCCGTCCTGGTGCTGACCGCGCTGCGAAGGATGCAGGAGCTACATCAACAGATGGTGTTCGTCGTCGAGGAGTTCGGTGGCATCGACGGGATCGTCACCGTGGAAGACCTGGTCGAGGAGCTGGTCGGCGAGATCTACGACGAGACAGATCGCGACGTCCTCTCCGCCCGCTGGCTTCCAGATGGCAGCGTGATCCTCCCCGGGAGCTACCCCGTGCACGACCTGGTCGACCTCGGGATCGAGGTGCCCGAGGGCGAGTACACGACCGTCTCCGGGCTGGTCCTGGACGAGCTTGGCAGGATCCCCGGCCAGGCCGGGGACCGCTTCACGATGGGTGACTGGGAATTGACCGTTCGCTCGGTGCGGAGCCGTGGTATCGGGCAGGTGGAGTTCCGACCGCGCTCAGACCGAATGTGAGACTGGACCACCGATCAGGCGTAGGTTCATGAGGTGACCGTCTCCCCGCCAGAATTGGCGCAGGATCTCTTCGCCCCGCTCTCTCCCGGATACGAGCGCTGGGCCCGGATCCTCAGCCTGGGCCAGGACGGCAGGTGGCGGCGGCGCATGGTGGCCGATCTCGGCCTTGCCCCCGGCATGGCCGTTCTCGACATCGCTGCAGGCACCGGTTCGATCACCCGTCTCCTTCGAGAAGGCCAGGCGAGGGTCATCTCGCTCGATCAAAGTCAACAGATGCTGGCGCCTGCCGTGGCGAGGGGCGCCATCGGTGTCGTCGCGACTGCAGAAACTCTCCCGTTTCCCGACGGGAGCTTCGACGCCGTTGTCTTCGGGTACCTGCTCCGCTATGTCGACGATGTGACCAGGTGCATGGGCGAGATCGCTCGTGTCCTTCGCCCGGGTGGGCGGGTGGGGATGGTGGAGTTCGGTCGGCCGCGCGGCATCTGGCGCCCTCTTTGGTGGGCCTATACCCGTCTCGTCCTCCCCCTGGCGGGGCTCGTGGCCGGGAAGGGCTGGTATCGGGTCGGGCGGTTCCTCGGTCCGAGCATCGATGACTTCAGCTCTCGATACCCGCCAGATCGTCTAGCCGCGACATGGGAGGGCACGGGTTTCGGATCCGTCGTGATCGCCCCAATGTCGCTGGGCGGAGGGCTTGTGATGTGGGGGACGAAGCGATGAGCGATGGCCGTGCCTTCTACGCCCGAAGCGGCTCGAGATGGGACGACCTGATCTCGCTTCTCCATCTCCCCTACACCGCATGGCATCTCTCCTACGTGGCGATCGGTGCTGCTCTGGCCCCCTTGCTCGACTGGCAGGTCCTGGCCGGGACCCTCTCTGCCTTTGCAGTCGGGTTGGGGCTCGGCGCCCATGCCCTCGACGAGGTCAAGGGGCGCCCACTCGGGACCGGGCTCTCGGACCGTGCCCTTTGGTCGGTGGGCATCGGGGCCATGTTGATCTCGATGACGATCGCGATCGTCGGTGCGATCGTCATCTCACCCTGGGTCGCTCTGTGGGGAGCAGCCGGGGTCGTGCTCGCTGTCGGATACGCCCTGGAGTGGCCGATCCTGCACACCGACGTTGGATTCGGCCTGGCTTGGGGGGCGTTTCCACTCGCGGTGGGTTACTGGGCCCAAACACAGACCTGGACGCTGCCTTTGCTCCTGATCGCCGGCGCCGCCACGCTGCTCAGCCTGGCCCAGCGCGCCCTGAGCACCCCGGCGCGCTTCGTGCGACGACGGACCAGGCAGGCCAGTGTGCAATTCGACGAGTCCCGGATGTGGGACCGTTCCCAGCTCCTCCACACCTGGGAACGCCCGCTAGTCCTGCTCACCTGGACCACGGTCACTCTCGCCATCGGCGGGCTGCTCACCCACCTCTAGGCCAGGGTGGCCCGCACCGGCAGATGCTTGACCCCGTTGATGAAATTGGAGCGGAGCCGATCGGGCGGACCGGTGATCTCGATCTTGGCCACCCGTCTCAGCAACTCCTCGAAGACCACCCTCACTTCGAGACGGGCCAGGGACGCGCCGAGACAGACATGCCGGCCGGTTCCGAATGTCAGATGGTCGTTCGGCTTCCGATGGATGTCGAAGCTGAACGGGGTTTCGAACACGTCCTCGTCGTGGTTGGCCGACGGGTACCACATCACCACCCGGTCGCCTGCCTTGATCGCCTTCCCCCGTATCTCGGTGTCCTCGGTCGCGGTTCTCCGGAAATGCATCGTCACCGACGAGGCGCGGAGGATCTCCTCCGTGGCCGCCACCGAGAGCGCCTCGGGGTCGCCGGCGAGCTGATCCATCTGGCCAGGGTGATCGAGCAGGTAGATCAGGCCAT
>JBFYOJ010000208.1:0-13634 GCA_041303885.1 Acidimicrobiia bacterium
CTGGCATGACGAGTCGAGCACGCTTCGCAACCTCTATCTGTCGATCGTCACGTCCGTCGCTCTGACCATGGCGATCGGCGGCACAGTGACGATCGTTGCCGTGCTGCTCACCTTCCTGTTCGGTCAGGCAGGGCCGGCGGAAACCCACTTCGACTTGTACCCGGCGGCCATCTCCATCGCGACCGTGGGCGGTGGGCTCTGGCTCCACCATCGCCGCCGTCTCGGGCCCGGGCGGACCGGAGCTCTCCGCGCATACGAATACGCGATGGCTGCAGTCGGCCTCGGGACTCTCGTCGGCGCATCAGTCGCCCTGATCAACGCGGCTTTCGAGCCACAGCTGGCCGGGAGCAACACCGGTGAGGTCCTCATCATCCTCGGTTGCTCGGTGATCGCGGGCGGCGCCGTTTGGATGTGGTTCTGGAGGAAGGTGCAGGTGGCTCCACGACAGGATGAGATCCACTCTCTCCAGCGGAGGATCTACCTGATCGGGATGGCGGTGGCAACCGGGCTCACCTCGGCCGGGGCGCTGATCGGCTCACTGGTCGTGGTGTTCCGTGCACTGCTCGGCGAAGGCGGGGACATGGCCAGTTCACTCCGCTTCCCGCTGACATTGGCCGTTGTGTCCGGGGTGGCCGCCTGGCACCTCTTCAACCAGGTCCGCGCCGATGGCGCCGGGATCGAGCGTCTTGAGATCAAGCCTTTCTCCGTGACCGTCGTGTGCTCCCACCCTGGGCCGCTGGCCTCCCTGTTCCCGGACGAGGCGAAGACCCGGGTCGTGTATCGGGCAGATGAGGCAGGGATCATCGATGACGAGATGGCGGCGGCGATCGTCGCCGCTGTGGGGCACAGCTCTTCAGTCGTCTGGGTCGACGAGAGTGGATTCAGGATCGCCCCGGCGAGGGAATCCTGAGCGAGAGACACGTCTCGACCGTTGCTGGCCGCTCGATATGACCTGGCTGGTAGAGAAGTGGCTCGTGTGGCGTGGCTGGCGATTCGTCGGCGAGATGCCCGACCTCGACAAGATGATCATCATCGGCGCCCCACACACGACCAACTGGGATTTCATCCTCTTCCTCGGAGCGATCAGGCACTGGCGGATCTCACCCCGGTTCATCGGCAAGCACACCCTGTTCCGCTGGCCGTTCGGCTACTTCTTCAAAGCCCTCGGTGGGATCCCGGTGGATCGAAGCATGCCCGGCGGCCTCGTCGGCCAGGTGGCGGCTGAGTTCGAGAAGTCGGAGCGGATGATCCTGGTCATGGCGCCGGAGGGGACCAGGAAGGCAGCGCCCTACTGGAAGTCGGGCTTCCTGACGATCGCAGAGGGGACCGAAACCCCACTTCTGCCCGTGTATGTCCAGTACGTGAGGAAAGAGGTCGTCCTCGGCTCACCGATCGACTTCGACGGGGACGAGGAAGCCCTCATGGATCGGTTGCGAGTGTTCTACGCCGAGGGTGTCGGCAAGCACCCGGAGGGAAAGGGCCCGGTTCGCCTCAGGAGCGAGAGTTCAGTCTGAGTGCTCGGCAAGCTGGCGGAACTCCTCGGGGGTCACCCCACGATCCGCGCTCGCTCCGAGTTTGAGCAGCTTCCGTCCGAATCGCTCCCTCACCTCGTCCACCGACGAATCGAGTGCCCGCCGCTTCAGGTCCAATGCGCTCCCGGAGCGGAGGACATCGCCCTGATCGACGTCGAGCTCGAGTTGGAGGAACTCGTCGGTGGTGAGGTTGGACACGGACAGCCCGACCAGGGTCACCGGGTCCTCCTGACCTTCGATCGCCCGGTGCAGCAACACCCCTCCCAGCTCGGCGAGGGCCGCAGTCGAGGCTGTCGCGGTGGGAAGGGTATGGCTCCTCGAGACGAGACGCGGCCCCGGGAATCTCACCCGGAGTGAAACGGTGGAGCCCGATCTCTGCTTCTTTCGCAATCGGCGCCCCACCCGGTCGGCCAGCCCCAGTACGACAACGGCCAGCTCCTCGGGGTCGGTGAGCCCGCGTCCCAGGGCCTGCTGACTCCCCACGCTGCCGGCACGCCGGCCCCCACGGACCTGACGCGGGTCCCTGTTCCAGGCGAGGGCATGAAGGGCACCGGAGGCACCCGGCCCGAGGGGAGCCCCCAACGCCCGGGCCGGTAACGCGGCCAGCTCGCCGATGGTGCATATCCCGAGCCGATGAAGCGACGCCGCGGTGACTCGGCCCACCCCCCACATCGCCTCTACCGGCAACGGGTGGAGGAAGTCGAGCTCCGTGCCCATCTCCACGATGACCAACCCATCCGGCTTGGCACGGGCCGAGGCCACCTTGGCCAGGAACTTGGTCGAGGCCACCCCCACCGAGATGGGCAGGCCGACCTCGACCCTGACCCTTCTACGAATGTCGCGAGCGATCCGCGACGGGACTCCGAGGATGTGTATGGAGCCTCGCACGTCGAGGAACGCCTCGTCGATCGAGATCTGCTCGACGACCGGCGTCGAGTCCTCGAGTATGGACATGACCTGGGCCGAGAAGTCGAGATAACGGTCGAAGTGCCCATCCACCACCACCGCCTCCGGGCAGAGCCGCTTCGCCTCGCGGGCGGGCATCGGCGCCCGAATCCCATAGGCCCTCGCCTCATAGGAGGCGGCGAGCACCACGCCGCCGCCGACCAGGACCGGACGGCCTTGGAGTCGGGGGTCGAGCAGCTGCTCCACCGAGGCATAGAAGGCGTCCAGGTCTGCATGGAGGATGGTCGGCTCCATGCTTCGAGTGTGCACGGCGGGTGGGACAGTTTGTCTGCGGGCCTGCACAGCCTCGGGCAGACAGGAGCCGGTCGTCGCAGCTTCCGCTCCCGGGCAAGGAATCGCTCAACCAGCCAGCCTGCGCAACGCCCCCCGATCGACCTTGCCCAGATGGGTCTGGGGCAGCCGGTCGACGAAGTAGACCCGACGTGGGTGCTTGTAGGGCTCGAGATGCTGGAGGACCCAGTCGATCAGCTCTTGTTCGGTCGCCACATCCCCCACCACGAAGGCGACCGGCTTGGCCAGTCCCGCCTCGTCGGCCACCGCAACCACCGCGCACTCCTTCACCGCAGGGTGATCGAGAAGGGTCGACTCGACCTCCTGTGGACGGAACCACCGGCCCTTGACCTTGATCGCGTCGTCGGCGCGGCCCCGATGGGTGACATAGCCTTCCTCGTCGATGGAGACGAGGTCGCCGCCGGCGAACCAATCCCCTCGAAAGGCCTCCGCGGTGGCTTCGGGGCTCTCCCAGTAGCCGAGCCCGAGCGACTGCCCTCGAACCCAGAGCCGCCCCACCTCCCCACTGGCAACCTCCTCGCCTTCGTCATCACTTGCCTTTATCTCGAACCCGGGAACCACGCGGCCCAACGTCCCGGGCCGGACATCGCCGACGCGGTTGGAGACGAAAATGTGCCACATCTCGGCAGTGCCCAGACCGTCGAGCAGCTCGACCCCGAACCGCTCCTTCCATTGCCGGTACAGGGTGTCGGGGAGCGCCTCTCCGGCCGAGGTCGCCAAGCGAAGGGAGGACAGGCCCTGCGCGGCCACCCCGGGATCAGCGAGCATCTGGTTGATCGCCGATGGGACGTTGACCAGCACGGTGGGGTGATGACGGGCAATCCGCTCGAGCAGGGCCTCCGGGGTCGGATGCTCGTCGAACAGGACCGTCGAAGCGCCGACTGCGAATGGGAAGAAGAGATTCGATCCCATTGCGTACCCGAAGTAGAGCTTGGGGACGGCGATGGTCACGTCCTCCTCGGTCAAACCCAGAGTCCCCTTCCCGTATAGCTCGGTGGTATTGGCGAACGAGCGATGGGTCTGGACCACTGCTTTGGGAATCCCCGTGGTGCCACCGGAGAAGATCCACATCGCGGGATCGGAGGAGGAGCTGTCATAGGTGGGCGTCTCCTCATCCGGGAGCGGCATACCATCCGCCACGACTATCTCGGCCGGCGGTGTCGCCCCGCTGATTGCAAGCGCCTCGTGGTAGGCGCCCCGATGGCGCTCGTGCACCACCACCGCAGCCGCTCGCGCCATCCGGGCGATTCCTCCCATGGCGGCGGGAGTGAGCAGTGGGTTCAACAGCACGCCGACTCCGCCGGAGCGGAAGACCCCGAACAAGGCGCCGACGAACTCCAAACCGTCCGGCATGATGACCAGCACCCGGTCGGGGTGACGGACACCCAGATCACCGAGGAGTGCCGCGAATCCGGACGCGACCCGATCCACCTCTGAGTAGCTGACAACCCTGTCATCGAGGCGAAGGGCGACTCGCTCTCCACACCCCTCTGCCAACCTCCGCCGGAGGAAGTGTTCGTCGATGTTCAGACGCTCGGGCCAGGTCACGGTCACGGCGATCGACGCTAGCCGCCGACGCGGGATCAGGTCCCGGTGGGGTCGAACCGAAACGGAAGCTCCAGCCGGTGGGCCCTCATCAGTCCCTCATCGGTGAGGATCTCGAGAGTGGGATTCGTCGCCACAATGCGACCCTGGTCCATCACCAGCGCCCGCGGGCACAGCTCGAGGGCAAAGGGCAGATCATGGGTCACGACGAGTTGGGTGATCGGCAGCCCCTGGAGGACTCCGATCAGCTCGCGCCGGGAGGCCGGGTCGAGATTCGAGGTCGGCTCGTCGAGGACCAGGATCTCGGGCTTCATGGCCAGGACGGTGGCGATCGCCACCCTCCTCCGTTCTCCGTAGCTGAGATGATGCGGGGCACGATCACGCGAGTCGAGCATGGACACCGCGTCGAGGGCTTCGGCGACCCTCGCATCGAGCTCATCTCCCTCCATCCCGAAATTGGCCGGGCCAAAGGCGACATCCTGTCCGACGGTGGGCATGAACAGCTGGTCGTCAGGATCCTGAAACACCAGGCCGACCCTTCGTCGGACCTCCATCAAGGACTCCTCGGCCACCTCGAGCCCGGCCACCCTGACCGCGCCCGCCGAGGGACGCAGGATCCCATTGAGGTGGAGGAGCAATGTGGTCTTGCCAGCGCCGTTCGGGCCGAGCAGGGCGAGACGCTCACCGTGATGAACATGGAGATCGACCCCATCGAGGGCCCGATGCCCATCGGGGTAGGAGTACCTGAGCTCCGTCACCTCTAGCGAGGGCTCGCTCATCGCAGCACCGTGAGCGACAGGAAGGCAAGAATGGAGGTGGCGATCGGGACCCAGAGACCGGAAGCCCACTGCCCCAGAGTCGCCGGCGCCTCGCCATATCTGGGCATGCGCCCCGTGAAACCGCGGGCCACCATGGCCTGATGGACCCGCTCGCCACGCTCGTAGGACCGAATAAAGAGCGACCCGGCCGATTGCGCGAGCGGTGTGGCCTGCCAGATCCACTTCGGCTCGTAGCCGCGTGAGGCCATCGCGACCTTCCTCCGCGAGAACTCGCCCACCACTATGTCGATGTAGCGAACCATGAAACCGGCGATGGCGGTTATCGCTCCCGGGACGTGCAACCTGTCGAGTGACCTGATCAGATCAGGCACAGTGGTCGTGGCCGCCAGCACGATCGATGCCCCAAGACCCAGCGTCGCCTTGGCGAGGATCGTCCAGGCTCCCCAAAGACCCTCGACAGAGAGGGTCATCCCGAGGATTTCGACGGTCTCTCCCTGGCCAAAGAAGGGAAGGAGGACAGCGAAGATGAGAATCGGGACCTCAACGATCATTCGCCTGGCGACAAACCCGGGGGGCAGCTCGGCGAGGATCATGACTCCGAGCAGAAGGCAACCCGCCAGAGCGTGAGCCCAGAAGGCCTCGCGCGGAATGGACACCACGGAGAGAACGAAGATCAGCAGACCGACTGTCTTGACATGAGCAGGGAGTCTGTGGACCGGGGTGTGCCCGTGCAGATAGAGGGCGTGGGCGTGATGTGTCCCGCTCAGACCTTTGTCTTGCTCCTGTTTCTCATCACCATGAAGGCGCCCACGATCGCGGCTCCAACCCCGAAGGTGATCAATACTCCCACAAGCCCGGCAACTCTCGTGCCGGTGACCTCGTCCTCGACACCGCTGACCCCGTAATCGGCAAGTGGGGACTCGTCGATTGCGTGGTCTTCGGCCTCATCGATGAAGCCCTGATCAGTTGCCACCCGCTCGAGCCCGTCTGGTTCACTCGAGGCAAGTGGTGCCACCACCATCACCAGCAGTGCCGCCACGGCCAGTCCGGCGGCCACGAAGCCCCAAATGCCCGATCGAATCCGAGTCTTGTTCGACTCCCCGATCTCGATGCCCTCGAGCCCTGCGATCAACTCGGGTCGCGATGCCCCCACTGCTCCCACCGTTGCCGCCGAGATGAGCCCCTCGCCGATCCCAATCAGAAAATGGACACCGACCATGGCTGCGAAGACGGTGGCAACCTCGGCATTTCCCCGTCCGCCTATGGCGTATTCGATCACGAATGCGATCGACGACGCCACGACCGAGGTTAAAGCTGCGGTGAAAGTCGAGACGAGAACCGAGGTCCAGCTCTTGGGCAGCAGCCTCATCAGCCCCCGGAATACGAGCCATCCGACCGCCCCCGTCACGAGAGCCATGTTGAGGATGTTGGCGCCGAGCGCAGACACGCCGCCATCGGCGAAGAGAAGAGCCTGGACGATCACGACGACGCTGACCGCGGTGATCCCCAGCCAGGGACCGACCAGGATCACGGCCAGAGCGCCCCCGAGCAGGTGGCCCGAGGTGCCCGCGGCGACCGGGAAGTTCAGCATCTGCAGCGCAAAGACAAAGGCAGCCACCAGGCCGGTCAGCGCAATCCGCTTGTCCTGCAGGTAGGCGCCGGCCCGCCTGATCGAATATCCCAGGCCACCTGCGGCCACCACTGCGGTGCCGGCAGATGTCACTCCATTGAGGAATCCATCTGGGATGTGCATCTGAATACCGCCGCTTTCTTGCGAACCCGTCGCAATAAGCGTACAGGGCAGACTCAGGTAGTGCCAGCCCGGGCGCATCCGGCGCACAACCCCGACAGGGCGAAGTGGCTGGCGTCGAGGATGAAGCCGGTGGAGCGCGCAATCGCATCGGCGAGACTGCTGGTTTCTTCCTCTGGAAGGGTGAAGGTCTCCCCGCAGCGAAGACAGATCAGGTGCTGGTGCCCGGAGTCCTCGGTGAGGTGATACACCGACGGCCCATGACCGAGGTGGGAATGGGAGAGCAGCCCGGAGTCCTCCAGTGCCTCCAGCGTCCGGTACACCGTGGAACGATCGAGACGTGCACCGGTCTGGGCACGGGCTCGGTCGTAGATGTCGGCGGCAGTCAGATGCTCTTCATGTGCCGCCGCAATGACTTCGCAGACGGCGCGGCGGGCATTGGTGATCCGATAGCCCTCTGCACCCAGGGCCTCGATCAGCGTTGCGGCTGTGATGTGCACGGGCACAGGGTATGCCAACTCGGATCTGATCGGCCCGAGGGGTACCTTGACCGGCGATGCCGATCGCCCTCGTCACCGGCCCCGGTTCGGGCATAGGCCGGGCAACCGCCTTCGCTCTCGCCAGCGGTGGGTTCCACGTCGTGGCCGCGGGGCGGTCCGAGGCCAGAGTGCAGCCCGTCGTCGATGCGATCCGGGAGGATGGCGGCTCCGCCGAGTTTCTCGAGTTGGATCTTGCCTCCCTCGATTCGGTTGGATCAGCCGCCGCGACCGTCGTCGCTTCCGATCGCCCGATCGACGTGCTGGTCAACAATGCCGGGATCGGGGTGAATCGTCGCGGATTGACCCCGGATGGGTTCGAGGTGCATTTCGGGATCAATCATCTCGGCCACTTCCTGCTCACCAGGAGTCTGGCGCCGGTGCTCCGCCCCGGCGCCCGTGTCGTTTCGGTGGCCAGCGCCGTTCACACCCGGGCCAGGGGTATCGACTTCAACCGGGTGCGAAAGCCGACCGGGCTCATCGGCTACGCAGAGTACGGCACGTCGAAACTGGCCAACATCCTCTTCATCCGCGAGCTGGCGCGGCGTCAACCGGAGTGGAACGCCTACGCCGTGCACCCCGGCCTGGTCGACACAGCCCTGATCCCGCGCTGGGTCCGTCTCTTCACAGGGAAGATGCTGACACCGGAACAGGGCGCCGACACCGTTGTCTGGTGTGCGATGGCCCCTGAGGTCGCCGACCAGAGCGGTCTCTACTACGCCCGTCGTCTCGTGGCCGCCCCCTCGGAGGTGGCACGGGACGATGAGCTCGCCCGCGAGCTTTGGGATCGATCGGAGGAGTGGTGTGGGTGACTGTTGCCGGGTCGAACACCCGGCCCACTTTGCGCGCGACCCCGAGGAGCGGTCGAGGGCAAAGTCGGCCTGCGATAAGTACCGTCTCCCGTGATGGACCAGGACCTCTATTACGGGAAATACCTGCAACTGGACAAGCTTCTCGGCGCGCAGGAGCTGGAGAGCGCCAGGGCGGGGCAGACCGTGCACGACGAGATGCTGTTCATCATCGTCCACCAGGCATACGAGCTCTGGTTCAAGCAGATCCTGTGGGAGATCGACGAGATGCGGAGCATCTTCCACCAACCCGTCGTCGACGAGTCGGACATGGGAAACGCGGTCTCTCTGTTGCGCAGGATCGCCGAGATCCAGAAGCTGCTCATCCAGCAGGTCTCGGTCCTGGAGACGATGACACCACTCGACTTCCTCGACTTCAGGGACTACCTGTTCCCCGCGTCCGGGTTCCAATCGGCGCAGTTCCGACTGGTGGAGAACAAACTCGGGCTCAGGCCCGAAGATCGACTCAAGCTGGCCGGTGGCACCTACACCTCCAGATTCACCGAAGAGGACCGCCAGGTGGTGACTGCCACCGAATCCGAGCCCTCCCTCTTCGACTTGATCGAGCGATGGTTGGAGCGCACTCCGTTCCTCGATCACGGCGACTTCAGCTTCTGGGAGGCATTCCAAAAGGCGGTCAAGGCGAGACTCGAGGCCGATCGCGGAGTGGTGGAGACCAACCCCAGGCTGACAGCCGAGGAGAAGGCCGCCCAGGTCAAGGACTTCGAGATCACCATGGAGCAATACGAGGCGCTGTTCGATCCTCAGCGTCACGCCGAGCAACAGAGGGCGGGCCAACGCCGTCTCTCCCACCGCGCCTTTCAGGCCGCCCTGTTCATCAACCTGTACCGTGACCAGCCGGCCCTGCAGGAGCCGTTTCGCCTGCTCGAGCTGTTGATGGACGTCGATGAGGGATTCACGTCATGGCGCTACCGCCACGCCCAGATGGCGTTGCGGATGATCGGCCGACGGATCGGGACGGGCGGGTCGGCGGGAGCCAAGTACCTGGAGAAATCGGCCGAGCGAAGCCGGATCTTCGGTGACCTGTACAACCTGGCGACTTTCCTCATCCCGAGGGCCGACCGGCCACCGCTCCCCGAGGGCATCATGGATTCGATGCGGTTCAAGTTCGAGGGATGAACCTCAAACCCGGCTTCTCCAGGTTCCTCGAGGCCAAACCGGGCCGGCTCCACTTCGCAGCACACTCCCATCATCCCTGGCCCGACGTCTCGTTCGAGGCTCAGCAGAGGGCATGGCTCGACGCCGCAGAGATGGTGGACGACAAATGGGAGCACGTGTTCGGGAATGTCGTCCCCAGAGCCGCCTCCCGCGTGGCCGGAGCGCTCGGGTTGTCCGACCCAGCCACCCTCACCTTCGCCCCCAACACCCATGACTTCCTGGTCAGGATCTTCTCCTGCCTCGAACCGCCGGTCAGGGTCCTGACCAGTGACGCCGAGTTCCATTCGTTCACCAGGCAGTCCCGTCGCTGGGAAGAGGGAGGGTTGGCCCTGGTCGACCGTGTCCCGGCTGAGCCCTTCGACACATTCGCCGAGCGGTTCACCCGGGAGGCACGGGCCGGAGCACACGACCTGATCTATCTCAGTCAGGTGTTCTTCGATTCCGGCTTCGTGGTTCCCGACCTCGACCGGATCGTGTCCTCCGCCCCCGAGGACCGAACGTTCATCGTCATCGACGGATACCACGCCTTCATGGCGCTCCCCACCCATCTCGGGTCGATCCAGGATCGAGTCTTCTATCTCGCCGGCGGATACAAGTACGCCATGGCCGGCGAGGGAGCCTGCTTCCTCCACTGCCCGCCCGGTTACGGGCCGCGACCGGTCGATACCGGCTGGTACGCGGGTTTTGGCCAGCTGGAGAGCGGGGTCGGTGAAGAGATCCACTACGCCACCGATGGATCCCGCTTCGCCGGTGCCACCTACGACCCTTCGGGGGTGTATCGGCTGGACGCGGTCCTCGGCTGGCTGGAGTCCAACGATGTGAATGCCGCCGCAATCCACTCCCACGTCGGGGCCCTACAGGCACGCTTCCTGGGGAGTGCGAAGCTCCAAGGTGAGTTGTTGCCGCAACGTGGGCATCAACGGGGCAACTTCCTCACACTCCGATCCGACCTGGCCGGAGACCTCTACAGGCGACTCCACGACCGAGGGGTGATCACCGACTATCGGGGGGATCGCCTTCGGATCGGATTCGGGATCTATCACGACGACCAGGACCTCGACCGGTTGATGGAGATCCTCGAAGAGATCTAGATCACCGCGACGCAGACCAACTCGACGACCGACCGCGGATCAACCAGCTCGGCGACCCCGATCAGCGCCATCGGAGGGAAGTGCCTGCCGAACACCTCACGGTAGGCAGCCCCGATCGGCTCGAGGTTCGCCCGATAGGCGGGGACCTCCGTGGTGTAGATGGTCATCGAGACCAGGTCCGAAGGCTGTCCACCGGCCGATTTGATCACGTGTGCCACCGAGCGGCACGCCTGGGCGAACTGATCCACCAACCCTTCGTCGATGGTGAGATCCGGATAGTGCCCGGTCTGCCCCGCGATGTACACCGTGGTGCCCGATCCGGCCACTGCCCCGTGGGAGAACCCCCGAGCCGGGGGCATCTCTTCAGGATCGATGAGCCGATGAACGGTCACCGGCCCCTCCACTGCGGTTGCCGCTTCCCGGTGAAAGCCCGGTAGAACTCGGCGTGGTCCTCGCTTGTCATGAGCAGTGCCTGTGTGAAGGCCTCCAGTTCGATCGCCGACCCGAGATCCATGTCGAGCTCACGACCGATCAGTACCTTGGTGGCGCCGTAGGCGAAGGCCGGCCCGACAGCCAGGCCTCTGGCCAACTCTGCAACCAACCCCGGCAGATCGGCGTCGGGCACGACCCGTGAGGCCAATCCGATGTCGACCGCCTGGTCTGCGGTCACCTCCTCGCCGAGCAGCAAGAGCTCGGTCGCCCTTCCCAGGCCCACGACCCGGGGCAGGAGATAGGCCGATCCCATGTCGGCACCTGCCAGTCCCACCCTGGTGAACAGGAAGTGGAATGACGCCGACTCGGCAAGGACCCTCAGATCAGACGCCAGGGCGATGACCGCGCCGGCTCCAGCGGCCACGCCATTGACCGCCGCGATCACCGGCATGGGCAGCCGCCGGAGCCGCTCCACCACCGACCCGGTCATCCTGGTGAACTCGAGAAGGCTCCTGGAATCCTCCCCCTGCAACTGGCCGATTATCTCGTTCACATCACCACCCGAGCAAAACCCACGGCCTTCGCCGGTGATGACCAGCACGGTGACGTCGTCGCGATGCTCGACCTCGGTGAGGAGGTCCCGCAGGTCCGAGTAGACGTCGAATGTCAGTGCATTCAGCTTCTCTGGGCGGTCGAAGGTCACCGTCCCCACACCACCCTCCACCTCGAAGCGAAGGTGGTTCCAGCTGTCGGTGAAGGGCGCCGAGGCTCGAAACGGGCTCACCGGGTCGAGGCTAACCCTGCGTCGGGCTGACCGCGGTCAGACCGTAGCGCTTGTACCGACCTCGACCTCCTTCGCCGTGAGGTAGGTGTAGATGCCGAAGAGGAGGGCGAGACCCAGGATCGGGGTGAAGATCCGCTTCACGGTTGCGTTCTCGGTGAACAACCCCACCGCGAATCCGGCGACCCCGATGTTGGCGCCCCAGAAAATGACCCGGTTGACCGAATCCGCCACACGGGACCCGACGGCCATCATGGCGAAGATCAGGTTGGTCATGACCATGATGAAATTCACGTGGTCCACCGCCACCAGAACCGGGGCGATCTCCTCGAACTCGGCACCGGACACGAACAACGAGACCACATAAGTGAACAAGATCACGCCCACGATGAGCCCGAGAATCGCGGTTCGGGCCATCGTGTCGGGGACCGAAGCGCCCCACTGCGATGGAGCCAGGTACTTCCGCAGCCGCCAGACCAGGATGAACAGGCCGATCACCTCGAGAGGCACATTGGCCTGGAGCATGGCGTCGTTGTCGAGGAGAACGCCGAGCATGGCGAGGACACCGGCGATGAAGATGAAGCTCATCTGGACGACGCCGGCCCTCGACTCCGCGAGAGAAGGTGTCTCCTCCCGACGGATCAACCACTCGATCAGGGCTGTGCCGGCCAGGATCACATAGCCGACGACCATGGCAGCGGGATGGGCGCCGCCCAACTGCTCGGCGTACTCCGGTGCCACGATCTCGATCTCGGCGAGCTGGAGGCCGAGCAGCACGCCGAGGACAGCCCCGATGACCAGGAACAACAAGGAGAGGGCCATCCCGTACTCGGCCACGGTCCACGTCCTCCCCCGGTGGGCGCGCAGCACCCAGATGAACACCCAAAGGATCGCGATGAATGCCAGCGCCCCACCGATCGGCCGCTGGACGCTCGACGTCGTGATGTCGACCGACCAGAAAGCAAGCACATAGAGCGCGAGTGCCACGATGGAGAAGTTGGCCAGAGTGCTGGAGGAACGGTCACCAGTCGAGCCGAACATCCAGATGGCCCCACCAAAGATCGAGAGGGTGATCCAGCCCAGCGTCCCGGCATGGACGTGGGTGAGAAGGGTATTGCGGGGTGGATCCCACAGGTCGGTTCCGTTGAGGATCCCGATCACAACCGTGATCACGAATATGATCAGTGCCGCCCGGAACAGATTTCTCACACCTGCGGGCATCGCGCCCATTTTGCCGCCTCCCTTGCCTGGTCGTTTCCAGCGGATTATCACAGTGCGAAACCGAGCACGTCGCCCGACAGAGAAGGAATTCAGCTCATGCAGCCGGAAGGAGATTCGTACTGGGGAGTCATGACCGCAGCCCTCATCGAGGAGTCGGAGCGAGTTGGGCACTCACTCATCGAAGTGGCGGAGCTGGGGGAGCCAGGTCGGGTGAACCGCGGTCTGGTCGAGGCGATTGCCGAGCGCGGGCTCTTCGAGCGCCTCTTCTCCGACGAGAGGATGTCCGCGACCGACCTGTGCGCGATCAGACAGGGGCTGGCCAGAGTGTGCACCGAGGCAGAGACCGCCTTCGCCGTGCAGGGGTTGGGGGCGATTCCGATTCACCTCAACGGCTCGGATGAGATCAGGGACCGAGTGATGCCGGGGATCAGGAGCGGCAAGCTCGTCTCCGCCTTCGCCCTCACCGAGCCCGGAGCCGGGTCCGACGCGGCCGCCTTGTCCACCGTCGCCGAGCGGGATGGCGAGGGCTTCAGGCTCACCGGCGAGAAGGCGTACATTTCCAATGCCCCCGACGCCGACGTCTACACCCTCTTCGCCCGGACGACCCCCGACGCCGGGAGTCGCGGAGTGTCCGCGTTCGTCGTCACCTCCGATCTCGAAGGCGTCGGTGGCGAGCCCATCGC
>JBFYOJ010000209.1:0-16572 GCA_041303885.1 Acidimicrobiia bacterium
GTATCACCTCTTCGACATGCTCGGCAGCGAGGATCGGCGTGCCGGCCGCAATCCGACCCAGCACCGGGACCTCCCGGAGACGGTCGGGCAGCGAGGCGGGCACCGGCTTGGTGTCGTCCACGATCATGATCGCCCGGGGCTTGGTCGGGTCTCGCTTGATCGCACCGGCTTCGACCAGGGCGGAGAGATGGGAGTGGACTGTCGAAGGGGAGGAGAGACCGATCGCCTCACCTATCTCCCGTACCGATGGCGGATAGCCGCGTTCGGCAACCGTCTTCCGTATGTAGTCCAAGACCTGTTGTTGGCGTTCGCTGAGCACCCTGACTCCTTCCAGGCTCGTGCTCACAGGATAATCGAACATGAGTTCGAAACCAAACATCTGTTCGACTTGACATCGAACACCTGTTCGCTATATTGACGAACGCATGTTCGACCACGGACTGCGTCCAGCAAGTCCCGCAAGGGCCCGATCAGGAGGAAGACCAGTGCAGATGGCAAGGCTCCAGCTGTCCGTCCGGCTGTCATTGCTACTCGCAGCCGTCTGCTCGGTCTTCCTCATGGTCGGTGGTTCGGCGGGAGCCGATAGCCCGACCCCGGCTCCGATCGAATACGTGGTCGAGTCGGGTGACACCTTGTGGGAGATCGCCGCCGCCATCGCCGGCCCCGACCAGGATGTCCGGCACCTCATCGCCGACATCAGTCGGTTGAGCGGAGTCGAGGCCGGTTCCATCTTCCCTGGCCAGATCCTGCTGATCCCTGCCGGGTGAAACGGTTCCAGCCCGTGACCGGAGTCGGGCTTCGTGACATATCGGAAGCGGATCTGCCCTTCCTTTGGGAGCAGCAGCAGGACGAGGTGGCCAACCACATGGCGGCGTTCACCGTCGAGGACCCTTCCGACCGGGCCGCCTTCGACCACCGATGGAGTCGCATCTTCGCCGACACGACCCTGATCAAGAGGATCATCGTTTTCGACGGCAAGGTCGTGGGAAGCATCTTCTGTCATCGCTGGTTCGGCGAGCCGGAAGTCTCCTACGGGATCGACCGGCCGCAATGGGGGAGGGGGATCGCCACGGAGGCACTGCGGCGGTTCCTGGAGCAGATCGACGATCGGCCCCTCTATGCCCGTGTTGCGGCCGACAACCTGGGCTCGATCCGGGTCCTCGAGAAGTGTGGGTTTCAGCTGACCGGGTACGAGCGTGCCTTCGCCAACGCCAGAGGTGAGGAGATCGACGAAGGGGTCTTCATCCTCAACGGAGCGTGATCCCGGGCTTGAGCGGCAACGGACCGTTTACCCTGCGGCCATGCTGTGCCCGATCTGTGGTGCGCCGAGCACCCGTGTGATCGATAGCCGACCGGCCGAGTCCGGCCAGGCCATCCGGCGCCGCCGCGAATGCGAGGAATGTTCCCACCGGTTCACCACCTACGAGCGGTTGGAGCCGCAACTGATCGTGCGCAAGAGAAACGGGCGTCTCGAGCCCTTCTCCACGGCGAAGCTAGCCGTGGGGATCTCTGCCGCCCTGGCCGACCGACCGGTGTCCGGGTCGGCCATCGAACGTCTTGCCGAAGAAGTCGAGGCTTCGCTGCGCGCCCGTGGCTCCCAGGTCACCTCGGAGGACATCGGGCTCGAAGTTCTGGAACGTCTGCGATCGCTGGACGAAGTGGGCTATCTCCGCTTTGCCTCGGTGTACAAGGAGTTCCAAGATGCGGCGGACTTCGAGAAAGAGGTGGCCGCTCTGGAGTCAGCCGAGTAGCGAGGCCAACTCCGCCCGGGCCTGATCAATGAGATCGGAGACCGAATCACCGATCTCGCCCATGTCGGTGATCAGAGCGGTTCGCACCGAGGTCAAATCCGCTCTGAGACCACCCAGCGCTTCGACCGCGGCTGCCCTGTCTTCGGTGCGCAGAGCGTCGAGATAGGCGTTCTGAACCGACCCCAAACTTCCGCTCACTCCGTCGAGTGCGGCAGACGCCTGGCCGGTGACACCGGCCGGCAGCGCCTCGTGAATGGCCTCGAACCCGCTGCGCCACTCGGTGAATGCAGCCGTGGCCGTGGTCAGGTCGGTAAGGGCCGGGTCCGTCTCGAGGAGGGGCAGGGTCAGCGCAGGCTCGAGCGCGGTCCGGTAGGCGGTAGCGTCCATGAGCTGACGAGATGCATCCAGCGCGAGACCCGCCGCGTCTGCGGCCGCCCCACGATCCTCGGAGTCCGATTCGGGAAGCTCGGCCGACGCGGCGAACATCGACCGGGCCGCCTCCCCGATCTCGAAGAACACCGTTGAATCCCGATTTTCGTCCGGCAGGCGCTCCGCGTCGAGGTTGGCAATCAGAGGAGTGGCGACGTCGAAGGCATCGGCCAGACGAGATGCCTCGCCCTCGATCACGGTCTTGGCCGCGGCTGTGGCGCTGCTGTCTCGGGTGAAGAGCCAGTAGCCGAGCCCGGCTGCTGCCAGCGAACCGATCAGCACGAACGTGAGCACCGGCCAGCGGAAGTTGCGTCGTCCCAGCTTGGCAGTGCTGAATGTCTGAGGTTCCCAGTCGATCAGTGACGGTGCGTGCAACTCGGTCGAATCCCAGATGTCCTTGACCAATTCGCCGGTCGGCTCGACGCGCCGGGTGTGCCGGCCAATCGGGATGTCGAACAGCTCGGTGGTCTGGGTGGTCTCGGTCGACGCTGCGTGGTCTGGGCTCGGCCCGGCCCAGGGCACAGACCAGCTTCCGCTGGGAGGATCGATGAACCCGAGCGACTCCATTGAGGAGATGCGCATGGCACGTCGCCGGATCCGGGATGTGGCAGTCATCGGGCACACTCGCTTACAGTCGTCTGGTCATCCCGCCCGATGCCCCGTGACAACGACATGCAGGCTAATTTCGTAAGACTCGATCCGGAAGTGGCAATTCCCACAACAGCACATATCGGCGATGCTGCGGTGGACCTTCAGGCGAGAAATGAGGTTTCCCTCGAACCGGGGGCCAGGGCGTCGGTGCCGACCGGTCTCGCTGTCGCCATACCCGAGGGCTATGCCGGGCTCGTCCTTCCCCGCAGCGGTCACGCGCTCCGCTCCGGTGTCGGAGTGGTCAACGGGCCGGGTCTCATCGACTCCGGATATCGCGGCGAGATCTCGGTCCTGCTCATAAACCATGGATCGGAACGGGTGACCTTCGCCAAAGGGGAGCGGATCGCACAGCTGGCGGTGGTCCCGGTGGTCTCGGTCGAATGGGTGGAGGTGGCGAGCTTGGAGGACACGACCCGTGGCGCGGGCGGGTTCGGTTCCACCGGATCCTGACCCTTTGGGTTGGCGAAGGGGCTTGGTTACAATCGATCGTCAGCGCGGAAGTAGCTCAGTTGGCTAGAGCGCAACCTTGCCAAGGTTGAGGTCGCGGGTTCGAATCCCGTCTTCCGCTCCGACGATTGCTCGAGTCTTCCGGTCTCGGCGACGTGGCCGAGTGGTTAGGCGCGGGTCTGCAAAACCCGTCACACCGGTTCGATTCCGGTCGTCGCCTCTGATAACTGAACGCGGGCCCTTAGCTCAGCCTGGCTAGAGCGCTTGCTCGACACGCAAGAGGTCACTGGTTCAAGTCCAGTAGGGCCCACTAGGGAAGAACCCCTGGTGACGGTAGGAACCCACCGTCACCAGGGGTTTTCTCGTCGATTAGCGGCCGATCGTCTTGTGAGCGCCTGGAGTCCGAGATAGCGAATGATCGCGGACACCTGCGGACTCCCGGCGGACACCATTGATGCCTCAGGCTGCTGGAAGCGGCAGGTAACGGCCGGGCGGTGAAGCGGGTGCGTTTGCGGGAGTCGGGAGGTCCGAATGCGCAAACGGGCAATCACCTTGTACGCGTTGCGAGGGCGCCTCCTTTCGGCAAAGCCGCCGTAATAGCCGGAGCCAACATGAAGTTGGCAGGCGTTGATGGATCGAATCATTCGCTTACCTCGGCTTGGGCGGTCCTGCGTTCACCGCTGCACTCCATGCAGAGAAAGAGCCATAGGGCCCTGGCACGGTATGCAGGACGGTGCGCACCATTGGCGTGGATCGCGGTGTGGTCGCCGTCATGCGGCCGTGCCCATGTGGACTTGGAGGTTGCCATGTTGGTCAGACTCGTTCCTCTCCGTGACGACGGCGTACCGCTTCGTTATGCGTTCAAGAACATGTGGCTCCGGGCCGGCAAGCCGCAGAAGATCAAGTTCGGTCAGGCGGGTTTCAAGGCGGCGTGTATCGCAAAGATCGAACTGATCGACGGCCGGGTCATGGTTGCCTCGGAGCGGGGTGACGTGGCAGTGAACGGTGAGGTCATCACAGGGCAGCGGCCGCTCGTGCAAGGAGATGTCCTGGCATTGCGTTCCATGACGGACCGGTACTTCGATCCGAGCCTGCCGCTGGATGCGATGCCCATAAGCGAGCGGCCGTTAGGGATCGAGGCCGCGTACGAGTTCCAGGAGGATCTGGCGCTCGCAAAGCAGACCCGCCAGCAGGGTGCGGTCCCGGACGCCAAACAGCAAGGTCTGCCGGGTGGTGAGATACCGGGAACGACCTTCACGATCGATGAAACCGGGATCACCCAATGGAAGCGTCCTGGAAAACCAGGGCGAGTGTGGCGGTGGGCGGAACTCGACGAGATCGAGTTCCGTGAGACGGTCCTGGCCGATCCCAATCAGGATTGGGGCGACGATCCCCTGAGGGCGGCGATGACCGGCCTGAAGGAGGGATCGGAGGCCCCTTCATACTGGCTTCTGGACAAGACGGAATCGGTCGCCGAGCCTGAGTTCCACGCCCCGGCGTACGCGATTCGGTTCCGCTCCCACGGCAAGAGTGTGGGCCTCCCGGGCCTTGGATTCGACCGAACGACCTCTGAGCATCTCGCCGCCACGATCGAGCGGTGCGCGCCCTTCGATCTCGTCTGGTTCGGTGACATCATCCCGGAACAAGTGCAACACCGCTTCCCAGCGGCGGCCAACAAAACGTCGACACGACTCCAACCCAGCGAACCCCCATCCATCGAATCACTTCAATGAAAGGGCGAGTGGGGGGTTCGCTTTACTCCCCGTCGTTCCCTTAGTGAACGACGTATGTCCCACAGCTGTGCTCGGCATAGGCCCATGTCCGAACAGGAAAATCGTTCTCGACGGTGTCGCCTTTTACGGCGTAGCACAGTTCCCCAATTCGCCCACTTATGCCAATATCACGGTGCTAGGAACCCTGGAGACTGGAGAACCATCGATGGCAATGTCACAAGAGCACAAGGACGCCCTGGCTCAGGGTCGCTTGGAAGCTCGATCGATCAAGGCATATCTCAAGGCTCTGGAGTCGAGGAGGCCGGGCCGGCCCGTTACAAAGGACAGCCTGGAGAAGAGACTGAGCAAGGTCGACGCCAAGCTCGACGCAGAGAGCGATCCGCTCAGGAGATTGGACCTCATGCAGTCGAAGTTGGATCTCGAAGCAGCCCTCGAAAACGTCCAGGAGGGCGCCAAGATCGAGGACCTTTCCGAGGGCTTTGTTGCCCATGCAAAGTCGTACTCCGAGCGAAAAGGAATCAGCTACACCACGTGGCGCCAGTTCGGTGTGCCGGCAGACCTTTTGCGCAAAGCGGGTATCGCCGAGACCCGCCGCCGCTAATCCCAGCCCAACTCCACCAATCGCTCGTCATCGATTCCGAGGTGATGGGCGATTTCGTGCAAGACGGTTCTGCGGATCTCTTCCCGGAGCTCGGCATCGGACAACCCCATTTCCAGATGGGGCTGTCGGTAGACCACGATCCGGTCCGGGAGGGCGCCCCAGTAGTCGGCCGAGCGCTCGGCGAGCGAAACACCCTCGTACAGGCCCAGCACATCTCCTTGTTCCGGGGTGGGTCGTTCCTCGACAACCACATGGAGGTTGTCGATCTGTTCGATCACCCACTCCGGGAGAGTGTCGAGGGCGTCGTCGACAGCCGATTCGAACTCGAGGCGATTCACACCCCCGATTGAATCACGAACCGACGCGAATCGAGTCAGGCTTTGATGGTCCTCGCTCCGATGAAGGCAACGACATACCCGGCGTAAGCGATCACGGCGCCCAGGATGGCCATGAACTCATCGAGGTAGCCGAATCTGACGTCGAACAGGATCTCGAACACACCTGAGACCGCGATGATGTATCCGAGGACTTTCATGACCACGGGATACGGGGCCACCTTCTCCACCGCTTCCCTGCTCACAAAAGGAACGAGCACCGCAAAGGCGGCGGCCACCAACTGGACCGTGTACTGGTGGAACTCATTGGCGATGAGCCCGAACACCAGATACGAGCCCAGCACCAAGGCGGCACCGATCGTCACCAAGGTCTCGCCTGTCATGGTGCTCATCGGCCCCGGAGCGGCGGGCGGGACCGCCGGAGGAGTGACGGCAGGCTGGTCTGCAGGTGTCGGCTCCGGTGTCGTTGGTGGCTCGGTGGTCATGACTCCTCCTCAGTCGGTAACGGCGTGCGGTCGACTCTACGGAAAACCATCTGGGTCGTGCCGGGTCAACTGGCTTTGACGGATGGAATAGCCGGGGGCAGGTCGGTATCCTCACGATCCCGATTGGGCGATTAGCTCAGCCCGGCTAGAGCGCTCGCCTCACACGCGAGAGGTCACTGGTTCAAGTCCAGTATCGCCCACCATCGAAATCGGCAGCCACTGGCCGAGGATTCTCGACAACCATGCTCTAGATCGTGGACCGAAGCGCCCGAATGTGCCTCGTGCCGCCTGGAAGAATCGGCGTGTGAGTCCGAGCGCTGTGCCGTCGACGTCACGGCTCCGGCGTCAGACCGGGACTCCCAATTCGGAGAGGAGATGTCGCACTCGCTGTTCGAGGTCGTCTCGGATTGGCCTGACTTCCTCGAGGGTCTTTCCTGCCGGGTCGTCGAGCTCCCAGTCGATGTATCGCTTGCCGGGGTAGACAGGGCATGCGTCCCCACATCCCATGGTGACGATTACGTCCGCTGCGCGGACGATCTCGTCGGCCCATGGTTGGGGGATTTCTCCGCTGATGTTGATTCCGACCTCGGCCATGGCTTCGACGGCGGAATTGTTGACCTGGTCGGCTGGTTCGCTTCCGCCTGAGAAGACGTCGATGCTGTCGCCGCCGAGCTTCTTGGCCCATCCTGCAGCCATCTGAGACCTCCCTGCGTTGTGGACGCACAGGAAGAGAATGCTGGGGTTGAGGGTGGTGGCGTCTGATTCGAGTCTGACGAGAGCACGCAGCCGGTCGCGGGCGAACCGTTCTGCCAGCAGAGGTAGCCATGAGCTTGTGGTGGCATTCTGAATCAGCGAGTCGAGTGAGTCGTTCATGAAGCGCTGGATGGTTTCGGCATTGAGCGAACCGGCGAACTGGCGCTGAAGCCGCTCTGCGGCCTGGCGGACTTGCAGCTGCTCGGCGGTGGTCAAGGTGATCGGCATCAGGTTCCTTTCGGCTCAGGGATGATCAGGAGTCGTGTGGCAAGCGGAATGGCGAGTGCGGGGCCGACGAGGTGGGCGATCACGAAGCCGGGGACGTTCAGAGAGGCGATCCCGGTGTATGTGCCGGTAGACAACCATCGCTCTCACCTGGCGCTGGCCAGGTAGCCGATGCGACCTTCGATCGCAGCGAAAGCCGATCTGAAGTCAGAGATTCGCCCCGTTCGAACCGGGTCGGGTATCGACCAGTGCAGTCGGCGTTTCGCCTCGGGTAGCGATCCCTCCCTCGCCCGGTCACACACCGAGATCAGGAGGTCGGGTACACCGACTATCGACTGGTAGCCGGTAGGGACAGCGGCGCTCAGGTCGATGCCTCTCTCATTCGCCACCCGGACCGCGGTCGGATGAATTCTTGGGGCGGGGTCGCTGCCCGCACTGGCGGCCACCTCTCCTGTGCTCGCGGACCAGTAGGCGGCCGCGTACTGGGATCGAGCGGAATTGTGGCTGCAGACGAACACGACCGTGCCGAGACAGCCACTGGCAGCTGCAATCAACCCATGCAGCGCGTTCCGTTGGAGTGCGACATATCGGCGTCGACGATCCCCTTCGGATTCGAGCCGCTCGATGAGCCCTGCCTCCTCCAACACATTGAGGTGGTGAGCCAGCAGGTTTCCCGGCATTTCGAGATCCGCCGCCAATTCCTGAACCGAGAGATCACCCGCAACCAAGAGGTCGACCAACTGCAAACGTCCAGGGTCGCCAAGTGCCGAGTGGATCCGGGAGCGTTGGTGCAGGTCCATTTAGTCAGAATATACTGAGTCAATGTCAATTGATCAAGTTGTGTCGGTGTGTCCGCGGTCGACGACCTATATCGGCGATCCATCCGACGAGTCGAGTTTGCTCCGCAGCGGTGAGAGGCAGGGGCCGTCGGTCAGCATCGTCAGCTTTGCATTCCGGGTTGACACCCCCTCCGTCGTTCAGTATAGTGAACCATATGGTTCAGTATCAGGTCCTCGATCGAACCTTCTCGGCATTGGCCGACCCGACGCGGCGCGAGATCCTCAGCCGTCTTGGCGAAGGACCGGCGTCGATCAGCGAGCTGGCGAAGCCATTCGGCATCTCGCTGACCGGGCTCAAGAAACACGTCCAGATCCTGGAGGAGGCGAAGCTCGTCACCACCGAGAAGATCGGGCGGGTGCGCGAATGCCGCATTGGCCCCGAGCAGCTGACGGACGCAGTGCAGTGGATCGAGGTCTACCGGCGCCATTGGGAGCGTCGACTCGACGGTCTCGAGGCCTATCTCGAGGCCAAGAAGGGAGAGCAGAAGTGAGTCATGAGCTGAGAGTGGAGCGTCTGATCGCGGCGACGCCCGAAGAGGTGTTCGATGCGTACACGGACCCTGAGGCCCAGAAGATCTGGTTCCAGCTTCTGGGAGAGCCGATGATCGTAGAGAACGAGGTCGATCTGCGCGTCGGTGGGAAGTGGGTGAGCGCATGGGGCTTCACCCCGGAGGAGATGTTCCGGGAGACGAACGTGTTCGAAGTGATCGATCGTCCCCATCGCCTTGTCTCGATGTCCTCGGGGAGCGCTCCGGACGGATCGACGTTGGACACCCACGTCGAGGTCACCTTCCAGGAGCAGAATGGCAAGACACTGATGACAGTGGTCCAGACCGGCTTCCCAGACCAAGCGACAAGGGACTTCTTCGCCGACATGGCCTGGAATGGCGCCTTCGACCGACTCGAGGCCTATTTCGCGGCCAAGCTCGTTTCCTGACCGTCGACCCGAGCCGGGGCGGAAGATGCCGCCCCGGCTGGTTCAGAGGCCGGAGGCAAGTGGCACGCGGTGGGTGTCCCCGGAACTCAGGGCCTTCGCGACGGCGCCTCGGGCCGCGGTGAAGATCGTGATGTCGTCCTCCGGCACCCAGTCCTCTCCGACGAACCGGCTGTGGTCCCCGAGGGCCGCAGCGACGAGATCGCCATCCCCGTCCCCAAGGGCGACGCGCAGACGCTCGGTGCCATACATGTCGCCGTCCGGGGCATGCGACTCGGCGAGCCCGTCGCTGGTGAACACCAGACTCTCACCAGGCTGGATCTTTGTGACAACCTCGTCGTAGACCATCCCGGGCATCAACCCGAGTGGCATTCCCCGGGCCATCATCTCGCTCGTGTCGCCATGGGTGCGGCGAAAGGGCAGATTGTGACCGGCATTGGCGAAGACCAGGGATCCGGTTTCTGGGTCCAGCATCGCAACGAGGCAGGTGACGAACATCCCAGGCGGGATGTCGGGCTCCAATCTCTCGTTGACCTCGGCGAGGACCAGGCCCGGCGGCCGACCATCGCCGACCGCCACTCTGATCAGGGTTCGGCAGGTCGCCATCACCAGCGCGGCGGGGATGCCTTTGTCGCTGACGTCACCTATCACCAGCACCAGCCGTCCGTCGGGCAGCTTCATCCAGTCGTAGAAGTCACCGCCCACCTCCCGAGCGGGCCGGTAGCAGGCTCCGAAGGTCCATCCGCTCACCTCGGGCAGGTCGTGGGGGAGCAGACCCTGCTGGATCTTCCGGGCGAGCTCCAGCTCGTGGGCGTTGCGCTCCAGTTGCTGAACCTCCTTCTCCCGAGCCCTGACCTCGTGGGCGAGCTTCAGGGCGGGTCCGGCGGTCTGGGCCAGCCGATCGAGCAGTTCGAGATCCAGGGCCGAGTAGCGCGATGTGGAGCTGCGCGGCCCGATCTCGAGGATCCCGGTGAGCGAGCCGCCCGCAACCAGTGGGACCAGGACAGCTGCGTCGGGCGCGTGCAACACTCCGTCACCCACGCTGAGTGACGGGTCGGCGAGGTCGACAGTGGTCCCGGCACCGACCAGGTCGATCATGGGCGGGGCGAGCGGTGCCGTGTGGAGCTCCACCCATCTCGGGCTGAGAGCGCGATCAACGACCGATGCCAACTCCCGTTCGAGCTGTGTGGGGTCGACGACGCGAGCCGCCTCGCTTGCGAATCCGTCGATGATCCGGCGGGCGTCGTAGCGCTGGCGGTAGAAGCGACGATCCACCGCGTGCTGCACCCGGTTGCGCAAGGGCTGGAATGTGAGCACCACCAGGGTTCCGAGAGCCACCCCGATCGGGCCGGCCGCCCACTCGTCGATGGCGTCCGTGACCTCGATGCGGGCGAGAGTGGCTACACCCACAGCCAGGGCAATGAAGGCGAGACCGACGAGGGCGGTGACTGTCCCGTACACCAGGGTGCGGTTGACCAGGAGGTCCAGGTCGAAGAGGCGGTGCTTGACGATGGCGAAGGAAACCGAGATCGGGAGGAGGAATACGGCGCCGGTGAGGAGGAGGAGGAGGATGTTGACGGCGAAAACCGCCTGTAGCCGCGGAGTGACCACGATCAAGTCGAGTGCGCCCGGGCTGAGGTTCGGTTGAAGCGTCCAGAGCAGTAGGAACCCGGCCAGCGCGGCCGCCAGGGAGATCACCACTGGTTTCGCAGCTTGGCTGAGGGGGGTGAGGTGACTTCGCAGTATCTGGGCGGCGATCACGGTCGTCGGGATCCCGATGATCCATGTGACCTGGAGTCCGGCCGGCCATGCGTGTGGGTCCAGGATTCCCAGGGGCTCCACCCACGCCGCCACTCCCGACAGCGCGGCGGTGATGAGGATCCACCGCGTCCATCCCGGGAACCATCGCCCGTCGGGAAAGACAGCGAGAAAGGCGAGGGTTGTGAGGCCGGCCAGCGATCCCCAGAAGCCGGCCAGCTCGGTCGGTGTCACAGCCCCGATCAACCTGGCGAGAGCATCACCGCCGGGAAGAAGGGCGAGGGGGGCGAAGAGCGCTGCCCCGAGTGCGACCAGTGTCACCGCGGCCAGGGCGGCGAGACGCGTGGCGCCCCTTCGCCAGGCAAGGACCGACGCGAGGCTGATGAAGACGAGGACTCCTGCGAAGTGGAGTGCCCTCTGCGCCAATGCCATGTTCTCGGGCTCGAAGAATGCAGCCAGGTCCTCCTCGAGGTGGCTGGCCACTGCGGCAGGCCCTTGTGGGAACAACCCGGTCGGGGGCGCGGACAACAACTCGACTACAGCGGCAACCGCGATGATCGCGATCGCGGTCACGGCGACCGAGACGAGCACGCGGTGCACCGGTGACTGAACGCGAGAAGGGCGCATCAGCGGCCGACCTCGAGTTGCTGGATGAGAATGATCTCCTGGCGAGTGAGCGGTTCGGCACTCTCGGGCGGTTGGCGCACCGCGAGTTGCGGCCAAGCACCGACCTCGATCTGCTCGCGCGGGCCGCCGAGATCAGGGTCGATCCGATGACAACCGACACAGTCGGTCCGTCCGCCCCAACAGGGTTGCTCCTCGCAGGCACGGCCGAGGTCGTGGGGGACGAACGGCGCCCCTGCCACACCCGTCGCGTGGCATTGGAGGCACGTCGAACGGTCGACGTCCGCAGCGGTCATCAGGGACTCATCGGGACTGGGGCGATGGGGGATGTTCGGCGGAGTGTCGAGCTCCGTCCAGACTCCGCCAACGACCAGGGCAAGGACCACCATGCCTGCGCCGGACGCGATCCGGACCAGGCGGCTGCGCGTGGCACGGCTGGTCTGGTCGAGGAAGCGAACCGACAACAGCCAGGCCAGACCCCAGAGGATCATCCCGATCGAGTACTCGGGACGATGGGACGAGGCATCGTAGGGGAAGAGCAGGGCGGCAATGCCGTATCCGATCGCTGAGATCGCCAAGGTGGCCGCCACGAGGCGGTGACCGGTTACCCGGAAGGCGACGACGACGCCGAGACAGATCAGCACCGCGGCGAATGCGGCCATCGCGCTCCAATGTGTGGTGTGATTCTGTGCCGCGGCCTGGGCCCGTTCCGCATGGCCGGCAACCTCGCCGGCGATGCCGGGCACCGCCACCAGTGTGAGGAACATCGCCCACCACCAGATCGGGCCTGATCGGGTCGGCGCTGCGCCGGGGTGGAGCGCCAGTACCAGGCCGAGGGGCACCACGTAGAGCAGCAATCCGGGGTCCCATCCGACCGTTGTCGCGACCACGAGTGCGAGGACTCCGAGCGACACCGTCAGCTGGAGCAAGCCGGCGAGGTTCTGGCGCGGGTTCCGCCATTGGGACGCAGCCCCCACCAGGGCGATGCTGAAGAGGATCCCGAACACAACCTCATGGAGTCGGTGTGAGACCTCGGTCGAGGCACTGGTGTCCTGGTATGCCTCCGTGAACCAACCCAGCACCACGAAGGCCGCCGGGGAGAAGAGGGCGAGCACCAGGGTCATGACCCCGATTGCGGTCCGATACCAGCGGTCACGAGGAGTCCGGCCGACCGCGGCGGTCGCGGCGAGATCCGGCGACAGCTGCTTCTCGCTCTCGATCTGAAACCCATCCATGCGACGACAGACGAATTGCACGGCTCTCCGGGTGACAAGCCGGAATTCGCCGAGGTTCAGGTCACGGTGAGCCGGGTGTCCCTGAAGCCCTCGTGAAGGCCGGACTCGACGACCGCTCGGATCCTCTGGACGGCGGTGTGGACTTCAAGGTGGCTGGTGTAGATCGGGGCGAGACCGAGTCTCAGGTTGTCGGGCGCGCGGAAGTCGGTGATCACCTTTGCCAGGTCGACCGATGCCCGTGCGACCGGCCAGGCTTCAGGGTGGGAGATGGACACATGTGAGCCTCTCGCCGCCGGGTTCCGAGGTGAGGAGATGACAAAGCCCAATTCAGCGAGATGCTCCTCGCACTGCTCGATGAGGAACTCGCTGAGGGAGGCCGACTTGTCCCTGAGTCTGAGCATGCCAGCCTCTCTTATGTCGTTGATCCCGGCGGCGATCGCGGCCATGGAGATGATCGGCATGGTGCCGGTGTGGAACTTGCGTATTCCGTCCACCGGCCTGTACTCGAGGTCGAAGGCGAAGGGCTCGGCATGGCCCCACCAGGCCGTGATCGGGTTGACCAGAGAGGCTTGCAGGTCCCGGCGCACGTACAGGAAAGCCGGTGACCCGGGCCCACCGTTGAGGTACTTGTATGTGCAGCCGACCGCGAGGTCGGCGCCGGCGCCATCGAGGTCTACCGGAACCGCGCCCGCCGAGTGGCTCAAGTCCCACAAGACCATGGCGCCGAACCTGTGCGCCAACTCGGTCAGGGCGGCCAGGTCGTACGTGTATCCGGACTTGAACACGGTGTGGGAAAGGGAGACCAGCGCGGTGTCCTCGTCTATGGCCGTTTCCAGACCGGCTAGCGGGCCCACGGTCCCATCGGACGGGACCACCTCGAGCTTGCGGCCGTTGGCTTCGGCAACGCCCTGCAGCACGTAGACATCGGTCGGGAAGTTGAGGTCGTCGGTGATCACCTTGCTCCTGCCCGGGCGGGCCGAGATCGCCGCCACCGCCAGCTTGTACAGGTTCACCGATGTCGAGTCGGAGATGATCAACTCACCCGGAGACGCCCCTACCACCGGGGCAAGGAGGTCGCCCAACTCGAGTTGGAGATCCCACCATCCTTCGTTCCAGGACCTGATCAGCCGGTCTCCCCACTGGTCGTCGACCACACGTGCCAAATCCCGACGGGCCTGTTCCGGCATCCGGCCGAGTGAGTTGCCGTCGAGATAGATGAGGTCCGGGTCCTCGATGACATAGCGGGACCGAAATTCGGCCAATGGGTCTCCGGCGTCGAGATGGAGGGCCCGCTCGTATCCGGCGGCCTCGGGGAAGGGCCCCAGCTCGGCGGTGGTCACGGGCAGGATCCGGTCACGATGTCGTGGATCTTGGCCTTGCCGGAATCGCTTGTCACCTTTCTCCCTGGTCGACCGACGGGCTCTCGCGTCGCATGGCTCCTACCCTCCCGAGCGGGATGCCGTCAGAGATCTCCAGGATCGACATCGAGCGTGCGGCCGAGCGCATCGATCCGCATGTCCGGCGCACACCGGTCGCCGATCTCGGCGACGTCCTCGGCGCCGGGTGGCGGCTGATTCTCAAGATGGACTACATGCAGCCGACCGGTTCGTTCAAGGTGCGTGGGGCGTTCTCGCTACTCACGGCGCGCCCGATCACCCCGGCGGGCGTAGTGGCAGCTTCCGGCGGCAATTTCGGGCTCGCCGTTGCCTACGCTGCCAGCCGGCTCGGCCACAGGGCAACGGTCTTCGTGCCTTCCACCTCGCCTGACGAGAAAACCGGGAGGATCTCCGCCTACGGGGCAGACGTGAGGAAGGTCGATGGCTACTACCCCGAGGCATTGGAAGCATCCAGGTTGTGGGCTGCGGGCTCCGGAGCCCTCGAGGCACACGCTTACGATCAAGCGGAGGTCGTGGCCGGACAGGGGACTTGCGGCCGCGAGATCATGGATCAGGTGCCCGATGCTGCCTCGGTGCTGGTCGCCGTGGGTGGAGGTGGGTTGATCGGAGGCATCGCGAGCTGGATCAGAGACGAGGCCATGGTGGTTGGAGTCGAGCCCGAGCTGTGCCCGACCCTCCACGAAGCTCGTCGCGCCGGTCGGCCGGTCGAGGTCGGTGTCGGGGGAGTTGCGGCGTCCTCATTGGGTGCAGCCACTCTCGGCGAGCTCCCATGGAAAGCCAGGCGTTGGATCGACGACTCGATCCTGGTCTCAGATGACGAGATCCTCACCGCCCAGCGATGGCTCTGGGACATGTGCCGTGTCATCGCCGAGCCGGGGGCGTGTGCCCCGATCGCCGCGTTGCTGACCGGTTGCTACGCGCCGGGGAAGGGAGAGCAGGTGGTGGCGGTGATCTCCGGGGCCAACACGGGGCCCATCCCCTCTCAGGGATGAGCCGGCTCCATCAGCCCGAACTCCTCACCTCCCGGGCCCTCGACCTGAACCCAGCGGCCAACACCGGGTAGCTCCATCACCTCGGTCAAGAGGTGCCCACCACCGATCTTCACCGCCTCTATGGCGGCGTCGAGGTCCTCCACGTCACACGTATTCAGTGTTCTCGGGCCCTCATCACCGGCCCGGGCCACGGCACCGTTGATGCCGGGGCCCTCGCCGGTCTCGAGAAGCCAATACTCCTCGTCTCCCCACTGCTCGGCGCGCCAGCCGAACACGGTGGACAGGAACTCGACGGTCGCCTCGGGGTCGGCCGAATAGAACTCAAAATGCGTTGGTCGGACAGCCAACGGATTCTCCTCTCGTCATCGCGGACAAAGTAGTCCCTGCGGTGGCGAGCCCATAGGGCTCGGGCTCTGCTGGCGTTCTAGCCGGCGGCTACCCGTCTCCGTTTGGGGCGGGAGCCTGCCTGGAGGTGACCGTCGAGTCGGTCCCAGATCTCGGGGTGAGCCAGTGTCCTCTTCATCGAGATGAGTGTTCGCATGAATGTGGCTACGGCCCGCCTCGCATCCATCGGGTTGGGGCGCATCGAGTTCTGCACCGAGGGGGACGGATACAAGGTGACGATGTCACAGTCGGGCCAGGCCTCCTTGACGAGAACGATCTCGTCGCTGAGGGACCGTTGCCCGACCCGGTCGAACATCTTCTCGTGGAACCGGGCTCGCTTCCGTTGAACATCGGCTGCCATCGGGGCGAGGACCAGAACGAGGTCCATCGGCTTGTCCGAGCCCAGGACCAGATCGGCGTGGGTCCCCGAGGCGACGCCGCCGTCCACGTAGAGCCCCCCGTCGATCGAGTAAGGGCGAAAGAGGAGAGGGATGGCCGAGGAGGCAGCCACGGCATGGGCGATCCCGACATCGGGGGCCGACTCGGTGCCGAACACCACGCGCCCGTGGCGCGCCACGTCGTATGCCACCACCGCGGTCGGCTTGATCGGCCAGCTCTCGCCGGCGTCATCACCGATGTGGCTCTTCACCCAGTCGGCGAGACCGGAGGCGTGGTAGGGGGCTGGAGAGCCGAGGAACAGGGTCAAACCGGGGTCGCGCAGACCGGGCACGATCCCGTGCCGGACCCAGCTGGTCACCTGGACTCCCCCCCTCTTGGTGAAGATGTGGCTACGGATGCGCTCGGCGACGTCGTCGCGGTCGTCGGTGGGCATGACAAGAGAGTCGAGGGAGAGAGCGTCGTTGCGCACCAGGGCGGTGACGAAGGACCCGCCCGAGGTACCCACCACCACTTCGGCCTGGTTGGGGTCCCAGCCGGTGGCGAGGCGGATTGCCATCAGGGCGGCCATCTCATAGGCCGCGCCGGTTATGCCGCCGCCGC
>JBFYOJ010000210.1:0-16514 GCA_041303885.1 Acidimicrobiia bacterium
GAACGACCCCGCCCGCGATGTGGTCCAGGCCGCGGAAGAGTTTGACGCAGACCTGATCGTCATCGGTCTCCGGCCGAGAACCTCCGCCGGGAAGTTCCTGCTCGGGTCCAACGCCCACGACATCCTCATGGAGGCTCCCTGCCCCGTGCTCACCGTGCGGGTCGACTAGCCACAGCCTTCGGCGTCTTTCGATCTACGTTCTATGCATGACGCGCCACGTACAACGTAGAACGTATTGACCGATTTCATTCTCGGGATCTTCCTCGCCGGCCTGCTGGTTCGCGGCTGGATGCGCGGCTTCGTCAGAGAGACGCTCGATCTGGTCGGCTTGCTGGTGGGTCTTTGGATTGCGATCCGTCTCAGCGCTCCACTCGGCGAGTTCCTCACCGACCGTTTCGGGGCCACCCCCGAGGTGGCGACCATCGGTGCGGGCGTGATCCTCTTCCTCCTCTTCGGGATCGCAACGAGCATCGCTGCCCACTATCTGTCCAGGATGATGAGCCTTCCGGGGTTGAACCTGATCAACCGGCTGGGTGGAGCCGGAGTTGCGGCACTATGGGGCATCGCCATCGTCCTGGTCGTGGTCAACCTGAGCCGGGTGCTGCCCTTTGGCGGCGAGCGTTTCGAAGACTCGACCGTGGCGCAGGCCATCGCCGGCCCCGACGCGATCCCACAGCAGGTCTTCGAGAGTCTGGGGTCGGACGGGATCCTCGCCCCACTCGCCTCGATCCAGGAGCTGTTTGGCACGAGCAGGGCGGTGCCCGAAGGGGATGACGTCCTCGAGATCCCGCCTGCCGGTCCCGATGAGGTGCGTCAGGTGAGAGATGAAGCTGTTTTGTTCCTGGCCGAGGTCAATGAGACCCGGACCGGACAGGGACTGGCGCCCCTCGGCGAGAGCGCCGGCCTGATCGACATCGCCGAGAAACGTGCGGTCGAGATGTACACGACCGGGCGGATCTCACGAGATCACCCGCCCGGCGCGAATGTTGCCGACGACGTGGCTGCAGCCGGGATCAGGCTGGCCAGTGTCGGGGAGAATTTGGCTCTGGCCAGCAGCTGGCGCGCAGCGTTCGACGCGATGCTCGACTCGCCGACAGCCGTCGCCCACTTCGGCGTCGCCGGGTATGACCGTGCCGGGGTCGCGATCGTCGATGGGCCGACCGGCCGTCTGGTCGTGATCGTCATGGGCGGCTGAAGACGATAGACGAGGTCAGGGCTGGGCAGGGGCGATGGCGGGTGCCCGACGCGCCGCCCCTGTGACGGCTACAAACCCAACGCCGGCGAGCACCATTGCAGCCCCGATCATCTGAACGGTCGAGGGGCTCTCCCCGAAGATCAGTACTGCCCAAACCATGGTGAGCACGGGCTGCACCAGGATGATCGTCGCAGTCTCCACGGCAGGGAGACGAGGCAATGCGTAGCCGATGAGGAGCCAGCCGGCCACCTGCGAGCTGAGGGCGAGGGCGAGCAGCCACCCGTGGGCAGGCCAGGTCGGGTCGAAGTCGATCCCTCCGCCCAGTCCACCGGCGATCAGTGCAGCAAGGGCGGCCCCGGCAGTGGCTTCCATGAGCGTGCCTGCGGCAGGTGCCTGGATGTCGTTCGAGACTCGGAATCCGAGGAGGAAGGCCGCGTAGAGCACGGCCGATATCAAGGCGAGGATCGTTCCCAGCAACGGGTTGGAGCCGAAGGCGTCGCCCATTCCCAGACCGCTGACCAGCGACACCCCAATTAGGACGATCGGTATCGCAATCGTCACCTGGCGGCTGGGCTTCTCCCCAAAGAACATCCAGGCGGCGATCGCCACCACGATGACCTGAGCGTTGGCGATGAGGGTGGCCAACCCGGCCCCGATGTACTCGATGGCTATGTGCCAGGTCACCATGTCGAGACCGAGAAGGATCCCGGCACCGATGGCGATGAGACGGCGGTTCACTGTCCGACCGTCCTCGTGACGCCTCAGCCACCAGATCACGACCAACACCGGGAGGGCATATGCGCAGCGATAGAAGGCACCGGTGATCGGTGAAACGCCGGAGAGTGCATACAGAATGGCGGAGAAGGAGATGGCCAGGGCGCCGGCCAGGGCAGCGAGCAGGGTCACGGAATCGGGATCAGATCCGGTTCGACCCAGTGGGACCGCGCCTCGGGCGAGTTGAGGTTCGACCAGTGCCTCTCCGGGAGGGTGGAGTCACCGAGGGGCGGGTACACATCGAGCATTTCGGCCACAGACGATACGTCCGGATGCTCCTCTCGCAAATGATCGAGCAGGCGAATCCAGAAGATGGTCACCGTGGCATGGTATTTGGCCGGGTTCCCACCCAACTCGGCGGCGTGTCGGATAGTCAGGCAGGTGAGTCGCTCGGCGTCCTGGCAGTCCGCGGCCTCGTCGAGTATCGCCCAGGCGAATCGCAGGTGTGCTTCGTGACCCAGGTACTCACCGGCGCTCGCCTGGTGGAGGATGCGCAAGCCGTCGGCCAGGTCGAGTCTGCTCATGCGGTTAGAGCCCGAAGCTCCTTCAACGAAGTCCGGATCGCCGCGATGAATCGGTCGGAGTCGGGCAGGGAGTCGTAGTCGGCATGTATTCCCCAGAGCAGACGTCCGTTGTATGAGAACAGGGCGATACCGACCCCGTGCTGCACCCAGAGAGGAACCATCGGGTAGTTGGCGATCATCTCGGACTCGAGCAGGTACATCGGGAACTGCGGTCCGGGGATGTTGGTCACTGTCATGTTGAACGGGCGGATTCTCGGGCCAACCAGGCGGTTGGCGAGGGAGAGGAGGGTGATCGGAGTTCCCGAGCTGAGATCGACCAGGGTTGATGCTCCGAGGGCGTGGTTGCTCTCTTTCAGGGTGAGAGTCCCCTCCTTGACCATCTCATACCGCTTGCGCGGGTCGGGCTCCTGGATGGGAAGGTCGAGAAGCCACATCGCCACCTGATTTCCCATGACCCCTGACTGTTCGGCCGGGCGGGTGGAGACCGGGTTCATCACCCGGAACTGGGCGTCGCTGACGTCATAGTCCCGTTCCTCGATCAGGAAGCGGCGCACCGCTCCCGCGGTGATTCCCAGGATCACGTCGTTGACCGACCCGCCCAGTCTGTTCTTGATCTCCTTGATCTCCTCGAGCGGGGTGTCGGTCCAGTCGAATCTCCGATTGGGACCGATGTCGGGGTTGAGCGGGGTGCGATCCGCGGTGGTCAGCCAGCCCGATCGGAGCGAAGACAGCGCAGCGGCGGCCTTGTCGAGGGTGCGATCGGTGATGGCGAAACCCTCCCGAACCGCCTCGGAGAGGTTGGACAGGCGGTTGATGATCCGTCTGGTCAGCTTGGCCGACTCTGCCACGGCGAGCTGGGTCGTTGATGGGGCGGGCCGTGCCCTCCAGGGCGGCGAAGCCTCGATGTCTGAGGTTGGGACCACGTTGAGCAGGATGGTGGTCAAGTCGACCCCTGAGATCCCGTCGATCATGCAGTGGTGGATCTTGGCGATGATGGCGAATCGGTCGTCGTCGATCCCCTCGATCACCCACAGCTCCCAGAGCGGCTTGTGCCGGTCGAGTGGTGAGGAAACGATGCGCCCGGCGAGTTGCTTGAGCTGGGCCTCGCTCCCCGGGCGGGGAAGCGAGCTGTGCCGGAGGTGGTAGTCGAGAGCAAAGTGCTCGTCGTCGATCCACACCGGGTGCCGGTCGTAAGGGACGTACTCGAGACGCTGTCGGTATCTGGGGATGTACTGCAGCTTCGATTCGACGTGGGCCCTGATGCGGGCAATGTCGATCCCGCCGTCCTCTCCCTTGAGCGGTGCTGCGTCGAACAGGGCGACGCCGGCGACATGCATGTGACTGGCTCGGGTCTCGAGCGCGAGAAAGGAGGCATCCAGGTAGGTCAGGGGCTCGTAGTAGAAGTCGTCCATGCGTGGCTCAAAGCTACCGCGATCGGGAAGGCAACGAGGCGGGTGCTGCCGCGTAGAGTCATTCGGTGTCGTTGCCAGTGACTTGACCTCTTCCAACGACGCTCTCCTGCTCGATCTTCGCGGCGTTGTAGGCGGTGACCATGTCCTGACGGACGCCGACATGGTGGCCGGGTACGTCCGGGATTGGACCCGTCGCTGGACCGGACATACCGAGGCCGTGGTCCGGCCCCGGTCGGTCGAGGAGGTACAAGCGGTGGTGGAGATCTGCCGTCGCCACTCGGTTCCGCTGGTGCCGCAAGGGGGTAACACCGGGCTGGTAGGGGGTTCGATCCCACATCGAGGGGAGGTGGTGCTCTCGCTTCGACGTCTCGACCGGCTCGAGCCGGTCGACGTCCGTACGCGCGAGGTCGTGGTCGGCGCGGGTGTGACGCTGGGAGCCGTGCAAGAGCATGCCCGGCGGTCGGGTCTCGGCTATGGGGTCGACCTCGCCTCCCGAGACACCGCCACCATCGGAGGGAACATCGCCACCAACGCCGGCGGAGCGAATGTGGTGGCCAACGGTGACACCCGTCGACAGGTGCTCGGTCTCGAAGCGGTGCTGTCCGGTGGGAGCCTTCTCACCAGTCTCGACCGGGTGGTGAAGGAGAGCACCGGCCCGGACCCGCTCCAGCTGCTGATCGGAAGCGAGGGGTCTCTCGGGGTGATCACAGCCGCACGGCTTCGTCTGGTCGAGCTCCCCACCGCCGAACCGGTGGTCACTCTCGTCGCCGTGGCCAGCCTGGAAGAGGGCATGCGGTTCGTCACCTCGGAGGTCCACGCCGTCGAGTTCTTCGATGAGGCCTGTCTCGACCTGGTGATGAGCTACCGGGGACTTTCCCGTCCCATCACGGCAGCCCCGTTCTATGTCCTCATCGAATCGTCAGAGCTGCCGGACGCGCCCGATTCAGGCGTCGTCGATCGCCGCCTGTGGGCCTATCGGGAGGCGATAACCGAGACCATCAATCAGGCAGGCATACCGGTCAAGATCGACGTGGCCGTGCCACATGGCAGGGTGGACGAATTCGCCACCGCGGTCCGCGGTCTGGACCTCGATGGGGAGGTCTATCTGTTCGGCCATCTCGCCGAGGCCAACTTCCACGTCAACGTGCTGGGCTGCACGGAGCCGGACTCGGTGATCGACGAAGTGCTTCGGTTGGTTGTCTCCCTGGGTGGTGCGATCGCCAGTGAGCACGGCATCGGGGTGGCCAAGGCGGACTGGTGGCGCCGCTCCTCGGATCCCGCCCTGATCGCCGTGAGCCGATCGATCAAAGAGGCCTTGGACCCGGCAGGGATCTTCAACCCTGCGGTGTTCTGGGGCGGCTGAGCAAGCCATGCAAGTGCAGGAAACGATGTAATCGGGCCGTCGCCAAAGACTCGATGGGCGATGCGATTCCCGTGCAGCCGGGCGCAGGAGGTGTCCGGCTCGGTCAGGGCGCGCAGCGTATCCACGTTTGTGCGGCGACACGTCGATCAGGAATCTTGTTCGGGCTGTATCCCTTTGCGGGCTCCGGTCGTTTACAGGGGTGGGATCGCGATGGAGCGGTCGGTACGACTTGGATGGAGGAAACGTGTCGTCATTTGATGCAAGGCTTCGCTTGCCCGGCCAGGCCAAGCTTCCACTGGGGGTAGTCGTCGACATCTCCCATGAGCGGATAACCCTGACGTCTGGGGATCGGAAGGTGGCTGGCTGGCTCATCGAAGACGTCGACATCGCTTCTCGTTCAGACGGGTTTCACATCAGGGTCGACAACGAAGAGCTCGTGCTCAACGTCACCGATCCGGCCAAGTTCGCCATCGAGTTGGGCATCGCCGAGAAACGGTCGAAGCAGTTGGCCGTCGTCGGGGCCAAAGGGCGCCCGGCCGCCGAGGTTGCGTCGCTAGAGGGCAGGAAGAGCAGCTCCACGAACGGGAAGGTCGAACCGGCTCACGCGGTCAACGGGACCAGCCTCAACGAGCAGTACGAGGCCGATATTCGAGGTCGTATCGCCGATGTCACCGAGGCACTGACCTCAGACTCGGTGGCACCCGCAGAGGTGTTCGCTCGGTGGCTCGGTCTCCTGAAGGAGATCAACCGCAGACATGGCCAAGGCTCGATGTCGACCGATCTGCACTACCGGCTGAACACCCAGCTCCTCGATCTCATACCCGAGCCCGCTCCCGCCGCCGGAACAGACTCGTAATCGCCGTCGAGTCGGCGTTTACCTTCCAAACCCATACCCCGGCCGTGCGGTCTCGTCCGCCCCGTCCGGGCCTTGGCGGCGCCGGCTTGGGAAACCTGTTCCGTATCGGGTTCCCCTCGATCTGAAGCCAACCAGCCAAGGACACCTGTCAGCCTCGTGGCGCGGGCCTTCCGGTGATCCATGATGAGTACCGAATCTGCCCTGCCACACTCCAGGTCGAACCACGCACCAGGGATGCACTGAAATCACATGGTGACCAACACCACTCCTCGGAAACCACCGCCGGATGCAACCAACCGTCTGAGACGATTGGTGATCCTGATGACACTGGTGACGGTGGCGACAGTCACGCCAATCACCCCCGCCCTGGGGATCACCCGCGGTCAGGTCGACGAGGTCTGTGCGGATTCCGAAGAGGCCTACGGCACCTACCGGGCGGCCCGCGCCAACTTCGAGGAAGCGGCAGCAGCGCTCGAAGAGGCCAACCTGGCGCTCACCGAGGCCGAGTACCAAGAACAGCGGATCCGAGACGCCTACCAGGCGCGCCAGGATGAGCAGGTCGCACTCAGCGACCAGGTCGAGACGCAGGCGGTGGAGATGTACATGCAGGCCACCGCAGGGCCATCGATGGGGATGATCAACCTCGCCTCACCGAGTCAAGCGCTGACGGCCTATGAGTTTCTCAGATCGAGCACCGACCAGAACATGCAGTCGGTGAACGACCTGGCCGCTGTCTCCACCGAGCTGGACCGGCTCGGCGCCGACCTCGAAGAGGCGGTTGCCGAACGAGCGATCGCCCGGGATCAACAGCAAGAGCAGACAGCTCAGCAGGAGGCCTCGATGACCACGGCGCTCGATGCTTACGACGGTCTCTCCGACAAGTGCAAGACGCTCCAGGCCCAATACGAGGCCGAACAGGCGCGCCTCCGCGCCGAAGCCGAAGCCCGAAAGAAGCGGGAAGCCGAGGCCAGGGGCCGTGCCACGGCGGGCGGCTCTGGGGGAGGTTCGACGGGTCCGGTGGTCGGGGGGATCATCTGCCCGTTCACCCCGGGCCGCACTCATTTCTCCAACTCGTGGGGAGCACCCCGCTCGGGGGGCAGGGCTCACAAAGGCACCGACATGTTTGCCCCACGGGACGAACCGATCTACGCGGTGGCCGGCGGCACGATCCGTACCAGGAACGGGGGTCTCGGTGGCAAGTCGATCTGGCTCAACGCCGGTGGCACCAGCTTCTACTACGCCCACCTCAGCGGGTTCGCCGTCGACAGCGGAGCCAAGGTCAGCCAGGGCGACCTGATCGGCTACAACGGCAACACAGGCAACGCATCAGGTGGCTCACCCCATCTCCACTTCGAGATCCACCCGGGGGGACGCGCGGTCAATCCGTACAACGCGGTTGCCTCCGTCTGCTTCTGAACCAAAGGTCGAAGGCTGTGATGGAGTTGGAGACTCCCTTATGAGCGCCCGCAGCTGGATTCGAACCTGACCGATGTCGGTGGTCCGCCTTATGGTTGTGGCCAAGCTGTATTCAAGGCGGACCGGGCGGCCTCGACCGCCGAGGTTCACCGAGGAAGGTGTCCCGATGAGCGACAAGAGAACCACGGCTCGTGCATTCCACGACGCCGGAGGCGTCGATGACTGGCGGGTCCTGTACTGGGGCGCGTACGCCTACTACCGCACCGGCACATTCGCGGAGGGGGCGCGTTTCGTCGCTGCGATCGCCGACGTCGCAGATGCGATGGGGCACTTTCCCGATGTCGACCTGCGTCCCGAGGGTGTGACGGTCCGCACCTTCTCACGCGAGGACGGGGCGTTGAGCCGGCGCGACGTCGAATTGGCTCGGCGCATCTCGGCCGTGGCTCGCGAGCTCGGTCTCGAGCCCGACCCGTCGCAGGTGCAGGCCGTGGGGATCGCGGTTGCGCATGATGCCGGTGCCGACGTTCGGCCTTTCTGGGCCGCCGCCTTCGGGTACGAGAACCTTGGTGACGAGGATGCGATCGACCCGAACCGGCGCAACCCGCATCTGTGGTTCCACGAGCTGGAGCCGCCCAAGCCGGGCCGGGGCCGGATCCACATCGACGTGAGCGTGCCGGCAGATCAGGCCGAGGCCCGGGTCGCGGCCGCGCTGGCCGCGGGCGGGCGCATCGCCGACGATTCGCACGTGCCCGAGTGGTGGACGCTTGCGTCCCCCGACAACCACGGCGTCGACATTGCCGCCTGGCCGGACTTCGAGGACCACGAAAGCTGAGCCGGCGCACCGATTCGAACAACGTCCAACTATGAGTTGAGTGTGTCCAAGGAAGAGGACGTTGTCCTCTGGCCTGGTGGTGTTGGTCGCCTGATGATTGGGTGAGACGAAACGACGGTCAGGTATTTGACCGTCGGAGAAGTCGTCAGGAGGACGTGGTGAACCACACAAGCTGGGCTCGATGGGCAGGTTGGTTCTTGGGCATCAGTGTCATCCTGTTCGCTCTACTCATCGTCGCCTACAACACGGATGCCCTACCAATGATTGGCCAGCGGACGGCAGGGGGCCTGGCGATGTGGGTGGCCACGGCAATCTCGGTTGTCGGCACCCTCGTTACCGGGGTGGTGAGCTGGCTGAGATTCAAAGATCGCTCGGTCGTGGTGATCGTCGCCACGATCTTCGGAGTTCTTGGCACGGTACTTCTCGCCATTGGGGCAATCCCGCAGAACTGAGTTGTATTGGAACGTCGCTGACCCTCGTCGAAATCACTGCGAAGCCCGGGCACGGCGAAACCTCGCAACCGGGGCCAGGTCAAACACCGATTCTGCGGTGGAGGTCTATCGACATCCATGCCGATGGTGCCAGGATCGCTGCCAACTGGGCGACACTGAGCTTGTCGACTCGGTCGCGGGTCTCTTCGGCGGTGACGTGGGCGCAGCCACCAATCTTCGACGTCAGCCCACAGACTGTGATGTGGCTGTTCGCGATCTGGTAGACCATCTCTCGCAGTGTCTCCGGGTCGACTTCCTGCAGCTTTTCCTCGACCCCGGGAAGGGTGGTCACCTGCATTTCATGCCTCCTTTGTGGTTTGGTAACAGGATCAGGCAGGGTGACGGCGGCTCCTAGGGCCATCCTTCCCTTTCATGGGTCCCAGGTGCCCTCGAAGTCGGCGATGACGGGGGCGTGGTCGCTCGGCTTGCCCTCTCCGGCAGTGGGACGGCGTTCGTTGCGGTCGATCCTGACGTCCACACAGCTGTCGGCAAGCGTCTGAGTCGCAAGTATCAGGTCGATTCTCAGTCCCCGTCCTTGGTGGAAGGCCCCGGAGCGATAGTCCCACCAGGTGTGCAAGCCAGGTTGATCCGAGTGAAGCCGGAGCAGGTCGATCAGCCCCCAGTCGAGGAGGGCCCGGATGCGAGCGCGTTCCGGCTCGCTGACGTGGATGGAGTCCTCCCAGGCGTCCGGGTCGTGGACATCCCGATCGTCCGGTGCCACGTTGAAGTCGCCGGCAAGCAACAGGGCCTCCCCTCGGTCGTGGCTCTGGGTGAGCCATCGGGTGAATGCGTCGAGCCACTCCAACTTCGTCTGGTAGGTGGGGTCATTGAGGCTGCGCCCGTTGACCACATACACACAGACGGTGCGAATCCGCCCCACGGTGGCCACAACCACCCTGGCTTCCTCGTGGAGCGGGTCACCAGGGAACCCAAGCTGTATCACCTCGGGCGGGCGGCGGGAGAGGATCGCCACTCCTGCCGAGCCGCCTGAGCCGTTTGCCACGACGTGATATCCGATCTCCACCAGCGGGAGAGTCGGAAAGTCGCCGTTCGACACTTTGGTCTCCTGGAGGCAAACGATTTCTGGCTTTTCTCTGTCCAGCAGTGCCAGGAGACGAGGCAGGCGGCTGCGTAGCGAGTTGACGTTCCAGGTGATGACTCTCATGCGAACAGTGGTGGGCCGGCGGGTGGTCGATGGACTTTGTCCTCTAGAAACCGCGTATCCAGGCCAATAGCGTCGAATCTAGGAGGTGTGATGTGGGTTGTTGTTATGGATGGCATCACGTTCCCTATTGCGGTCCACCACCGCCATGGTGGTACGAGCAGTTCGCGACGGCGCCCCCGGTCAGGAGACCGAGGCGCGAGAGGGGAGACCTCGAGGATTATCTGTCTTATCTCGAAGAGGAGCTGAAGCGGGTCCGCGAGGAATTGGAGGAGACCAAGGCCGCAAAGTGACGCGGCCTCGTCCTCCGACGAGTTGTAGTTTCGATCGTCACTTGCGCGGAGGCTGACCGTGTCCACCCTGGCTTGGATCATCGTGGCTGGGGTGGCCATGTCTGCAGTGGCGTTGGTCGGCGGGGTGACGCTGCTGCTACCCGAGCGCACCCTCAAGCGTGTCCTCATGCCCCTCGTGGCGCTCGCCGCCGGATCGCTTCTCGGAGGCGCCATGTTCTACATGGTGCCGACTGCTATCGACCATCTCGGAAACGATTTGTCGGTGTACCTGGCAATTGTGGTGGGTTTTGTCGCTTTCTTCATATTGGAGCAGTTTCTGCATTGGCATCATTGCCATCGACCCCTCAGTGAGCATGAGCCGCTGGGATACCTGATTCTGATCGCCGATGGGCTCCACAACTTCATCGGCGGGCTCGCGGTCGGGGCGGCGTTCCTCGTGGACATCAAGCTGGGGGTGATCACATGGCTGGTCGCTGCCGCGCACGAGATACCCCAGGAGTTGGGTGACTTTGGGATCCTGGTCCACAGCGGCTGGCCACCGAAAAGAGCCCTGGCATACAACGTGATATCCGCAGGAACGTTCCTCCTTGGTGGTCTTATCGCCTACGCGATGTCGGGGGCGGTAGATGTAGAGCTCTTCGTCCCGTTTGCGGCTGGGAACTTCATCTATATCGCCAGCGCAGACCTCCTTCCCCAGATCACATCGACGACCGGCTCGGAGTACGAGGACAAACGCAGATTCCCGACCAGGGACAGGGTGGAGCAATCGGCTGCGTTTGTCGTCGGGCTGCTGGTCCTGCTCGCCGTCGCAACCATCACCTGAGCTCAGGATTGGGGGCGTTCTCACCGGTGAGGGCTCGCGCCGGGGGTCGGCGTAGAGTCCGACGACGTTGGAGGTGCCGATGGAGAATGGTTCGTTCCGAGAACACCGGCGGTTTGGTTTCCTTCTCGCGGTGGTCTTGAGTGTGGTCGTGGCAGGCTGTGGAGGCGACAACGGAGATGCTCTTGACTCGGTCGGCGGCATACCGGGACTCTCTGAGGCCGACGAGCTACCGCTCATCGAAACCGAGCCTGACCCCAGCGACGACTCGTTTGTCTGGTCACACGCCTACAAGGTCGGAGATCTGCCCCCGGTCAACATTGGTCAACCGACACCCGAGTTCATGGCCGACGCCCACCGCGAGGCTGACGAGGCCGCTGATCTGGTATGCCTCGGAGGTGGCGGCAGCGTCGGCTGTGGCGACCTGAACAGTTCCCGGCCCGAGATCATGGGGCTCACCTACGGGGGCCCCGACGTTCTGGCGTGGGCATGGATCGGCGTGCCGGACCAGGCGGTCGCAGTTCGATATGCCGATCTGAACGTGACTGTCCCCTGGCAACGACCGGCCGATCGTCTCGTGGTCTTCCCGAACACAATCGATGACGACCTCGACGAGGACTGTCCCTGCCGCTTCGACGCCATCGACGCCGACGGTGCCGTGATTATCTCGGTTGACATTCAGACCGGGTTGTACATCGACCTCTAGAGACACTCTTGGGTCTCGCTTTGTACGGGGAACCCACGCCCGAAGATGTGTCGATTCCGATAGCGGTGGAAGGCTGGGGTGGTGAGCCGCGGATCGAGGCGGCAGAACAGGAGCGCCCCCGGCGGGCTCGAATCTGCGATACCCGGTTTAGGAACCAGGCTCTGTATTCCGGGTCTCAGTTCGCCGAAAAACCCTGCTAGGCATTGAATTCCGTCCGATGCAGGGACGGCGCGTTCCGTGCTCAGTTGGCCAGGGCGAAAAGCTCCCACTCACCATCGATTCCCTTGAGGGAGTGTTGCCCCCGATCGGAGAAGACGAAATCGGAGCCGACCACCAGGTCACGTACCGTCCTGGAGACGAGGACCTCGGCAGGCGCGGCAGCCGCCATCACCCGCGAGGCGATATGCACTGCGATCCCGCCGACGTCGTCGCCGCGCACCTCGATCTCGCCGGTGTGGATTCCGGCCCGGATCGGGAGCCCCAAACGCTTCAGGTTCCGGCTCAGCGTGGTGGCGCAAGAGATCGCCCGGCCAGGGACGTCGAAGGTGGCGAGAATCCCGTCGCCGGTGGTCTTCACGATTCTCCCTCCGGTGTCGCCGACACAACGGCGCGACATGTCCTCGTGTAGCTGGAGGAGGTTTCTCCACTCGCTGTCCCCGACCTGTTGGGCCCGCTCTGTCGACGACACCAGGTCGGTGAAGAGCACAGTGGCCATCACCCGTTCGGCTCGGGTCGGGTGAGCGGCGTCACCGACCAACCCTCGAGCGAACTCTCTCGTCGCTTCGATGAACCGGTCTGCGTGCTCGAACCAAGGAGGGCCGTCGCTTCCAGGGAGCTCGAGGAACCTGCCGTTGGGGATGTGGTCAGCCAGGTATCGACTCAATGACATCGGAAACCCTTGAAAGCCAGTCCTGTGCATCACCAGCACGGGGGCCTTGATGTCCGGCAGGACTGAGCGTACGTCCACCTCGGCTGCCTGCCTGATCATCGCTTGCACCGCCGAGGGTGACGCCATTCCCCTCAGCCACTTGCGTCCCCACCGCATGAACTGGGGATCGTCGGCCCGGCTCGGCACAGTCATCTGCAGGATCTGGTCGACGTCCATGGTGTCGTACATCGACGCCCACATCTCCAGATCGGCGAGAGCCAAGCCATCGGGGTAATCCTCGTCGGCGATCATTCGCGCCGCACCGTGGTAGACCACAACTCCCGCCACCCGGTCGGGGTGAGTTGCCGCGGCGACTAGGACTCCTGGGGTCCCGGCATCACCTCCGCCGAGTAGGGCGCGTTCGGATCCTGCCGCGTCCATCACCGCCAGGATCTGTTGGGCGGAGTGCTCAGGGTGGGAATGGACGTCGATCGGCGCCGGGTCGGAGGCTCCTGAACCGAGGTCGTCGAACCGAATCAGTCGACCGATCTCTGCCGTGCGGCGATTGAAGTGGGCGATCTCGGGCTCTTCCCACTCTGCGTCGATCGATGCCATCCCGAAGCAGAGCATGATGTCGAGCGGGCCCCCACCCGAGACCTGGTAGGCGATACGGTGGCCGTCGAGACGGGCGTAGTGGGTGTCTGGCTCGTTCACGGGCCGGAGCGTATCCACGCCAAGCCGGGGGCGCCGCGGTTCGGTCGGTCAGAGATGCGTCGACGTCACTACGGAGTGGATGGCCATGATCAGGAATCCGATCCCGATCACGTACCCGATTATCAGCGGGACCCGGCCGCGACGATCGCCGGCTCGGGTCGCTTCTCGCCCGTAGCGCACCGTGGCGGCACAGGGGATGGCGAACATCCCCAGGGCGGGAATCCACCCCACCAGGTCGAGCCACAGCGGGACGGTGGCCCCGGGATCGTATCCCATCAGGCGATACAGCTGCTCACTGAGGATCGCTCCGATGAACAGGGCCACCGGCATGAGGGCAATCGAGATCCAGGCGCGGCGCAGCGGGTGGCGCCCGGAGGATCCCTGGTCGACTTCCTCGTCTCGAAGGTCGGTGGTCATCGGTGATCACCTCCTATGAGACGATCGTTCCCCACGAACCGTCATGCCGGCTAGTGCCAAAGGACCAGATTCAGGTGGCTCGACCCGAAGACCCCTCTCATCTGGTATTCGTCCTCTAGTCCCGACCTCCGGGTGGTCCGAGACTAGGTTTATGATTTCAATGGATCTTGAATCGACATCGCTGGAGGTGAGAGCGCGGGTCTTTGCCGCATTGAGCGATCCGATCCGACTCCAGATCGTCGGCGTGCTCTCCCCAGGCGCGAAGTGCGTCTGCGATCTTCGGGAGAGAGTCGATGTCGCACCCAGCCTGTTGTCGTACCACCTCCGGGTGTTGCGGGAGGCGGGTCTGGTGGAAGCCTCACGGCGCGGTCGGTGGGTGGACTACAGGCTGTCCCGGCTATTCATCGATGGGCTCGCCGAGACCTTCTCCAGTGCGATCGGAGTGAAGTCGTGACCTATCGGACCACCGCAGACGAAACCCCGGTCCTCGAACGGCTATCCACCCTCGACCGGTTTCTCCCAGTATGGATCGGCTGTGCCATGGTCGCCGGCCTGGTTCTCGGAAACCTGTTCCCCGATCTGAACGACTGGCTCGACAGGGTCAAGATCGGCACGGTCTCTCTCCCCATCGCCGTCGGGCTGCTGGCGATGATGTACCCGGTTCTGGCCAAGGTCCGCTACTCGCAGGTGGGCAGGGTCGCCACAGACCGCCAGCTCATGGTCGCCTCGCTGACCCTCAATTGGATCGTCGGCCCGGCCCTCATGTTCACCCTCGCCTGGCTGTTGCTCCCGGATCTACCCGAATACCGGACCGGGTTGATCATCATCGGCCTGGCACGGTGCATCGCCATGGTTCTGATCTGGAACGATCTCGCCTGTGGCGACCGGGAAGCCGCCGCGGTTCTCGTGGCCATCAATTCGGTGTTCCAGATCGTTGCCTACGCCGTTCTCGGCTACTTCTATCTCGAATTGCTCCCCAGCTGGCTCGGCCTCGACACGGCCAGTCTCGACGTGTCGATGTGGGAGATCGCCAAGATCGTCCTCGTCTTCCTGGGTATCCCGTTGGTCGCGGGGTATCTGACGCGACGCTGGGGTGAACGCAGTCGCGGAGTGGAATGGTACGAGACCCAGTTCCTGCCCAGGATCGCCCCGTGGGCCCTCTATGGGCTGTTGTTCACCATCGTCGTCCTCTTCGCCCTGCAAGGGGAGACGATCACCTCAGAGCCCTGGGACGTAGTTCGCATCGCGATGCCTCTTCTCCTCTACTTCGCCCTGATGTGGGCCTTGTCCTTCGTCCTGGGGCTTCGGCTTCGCATGACGTATCCCAAGAACACGTCGATGAGTTTCACCGCAGCCAGCAACAACTTCGAGTTGGCCATCGCCGTTTCGATCGGGGTGTTCGGAGTCACCTCTGGCGAGGCTCTGGCCGGGGTCGTTGGGCCGCTCATCGAAGTCCCGGTCCTGGTCGGGCTGGTCTACGTCGCCCTTTGGGCTCGCCGACGCTTCTACCCGACATCCGCATTGGAGGAAACGTGAGCGGCGACGGTCCGGATGCAGGGATGACCTCGCCCGCGCAGAGGTATCAGGTGCATGGGGTGAGCCGGCCCGGTGGGCACGGCCACATCCGCTGCAACACCACCGACATCAAGGCCGACACGGGCTCGATCTCAGATGGCTTCCGACCCGGCCCCGCCGAGCTTCTTTGCGCCGCCCTGGCTGCGTGCCTGCTCAAGAACGTGGAGCGCTACTCAGAGATGCTGCCATTCCGATATGAGTTGGCCAATGTCGTCGTCGACGCGGCCCGCCGTGACGACCCTCCCGCCATGACCAGTATGCATTACAGGCTCGAACTGGTAACCGACGAGCCGCCCCATCGTGTCGAGCTGCTGCACCGGAACGTGCGCAAGTTTGGGACCATCACCAACACTTTGGCCGCGGCGGTGGATCTCACCGGTGAGGTCGTCGTCCGACGCCACGAGCAAGCAGAAGCTGGCACCTGACTGCGTCAGGCTCCGACTTACGTGAAGAAGCCCAAAGCCTCCCGTCAATAGCAACGCACCAGAACGGGCGCCCTCGGCAGGATTCGAACCTGCGACACCCGGTTTAGGAAACCGGTGCTCTATCCCCTGAGCTACGAGGGCCGAGGGCACGAGGGCCTCGGGCAGAGATGGTAGGAGGCCTCAAAGCACAGGTGAAGGGCCGCCTTCTGCCCCACCGCGGGTGCTCAGGTCACCGGTCCCGACATTGATGGCGAACAGTGGGATCAGGGCCGCCGTGAGCACCGCCGCGAACACGAATGTCACTCTGAGGCCGGCCAACTCCGCGATCACCCCCCCAAGCGCGGCGCCTACCGGGAAGGCGCCATAAGCGATGACCCTGAACCCGCTCATCACCCGTCCGAGCATCTCGTCGGGCGTTGCCTCCTGCCGGAAGGTGATCGACACCACGTTCCACACCTCCCCGGCGAAGCCGAACACCGCATAGGCGACACCCGCAACCCAGACCGAGCCGGCCAAGCCCATCGTGGCGATCGCGACCGCCATGGTCGCCACCGCGGCCAGGATCCCGTTGCGCCTCCCGAGGCGACCGATCACCCGGCTGGCAAGTTGTGCCCCGGCCACACCTCCAACAGCCGCGGAAGCCAGGAGGAGGCCGAAACCAACGTCGCCGA
>JBFYOJ010000211.1:0-4374 GCA_041303885.1 Acidimicrobiia bacterium
GGCCGTGTGCTCTCTGCCGAAGGGAGGCATACCTCAGCTACCGGGAGGCAGTCAGCCGGGCGGCAGGGGCAGATCAGTTCCTCGATGCCGCCGAGCTGAACAGACTGCTGTCGAAGGAGCGTCTTCGGCCGGGCCGGGGTCTTGTTCGGGCAGCCGACCGCATCCTGTGGAGTGCGAACATCGCGCACTTGCCTGCCGGAACCGTGATCGTCGAGGGTATCCGGCCGCAACTCGTGCTCGACGACCAGCTGCGGACGTTCGGTTTCGGGGGATGGGTGGAGCCGGTTGCTCGGCCCACCAGCAAGGTCGTGTCGGTGCTCACCCCGCCAATGTCGGTGGCTGCCCTTGCCGGCGGCTATGTCGCGCAACTCCACCCGACTGCGCTGAGCCCTCGGTCGAGCGACCGGTGATAGATCGCTTCGAATGAGCCGGTACGAGCCGATGCGATCGCTCCGGGCCCGGGCCGGGGAGGCGGGCTGACCGTCGTCGGGAGCCTCAGACCGCCAATCGGGCCTTTGGCCCGACGAATGAAGCGACGAGGTGCATCATGCCGATCACGATCATCCAGCCGCCCGCGATGAACGCGACCACGAAGAGGGTAGCCTCCGGCCAGGAGATGATGGCAATCCCGGCCACAACGGAGACCAGCCCTGCCAGGAGCTCCAAACCCCACCGCTCGTCGCGATCCACCAGGGCGCCGATCGCCTGGACCAGACCTCCGACCAGCCAGAACAGGGATACGACGATGAGGAGGGCATCGAGATTGCGCAGAGGTCGCAGGAAGAGAGCGGCACCGGCGAGGATGGCGAGGACCCCGAAGATGACCGCGAGAACCCTGCCTCTTCCGGCCTGGAAGGCGGCCACGATCGATACCACCCCGTAGATCAAGAACTGGATGCCCAGCAGCATGACCAGGACCACGACGGTCAGCTCGGGCCAGGCGATGGCGAGTATCCCGACGATGATGGTGAGGATCCCGAAGGTTATGAGCCCCCTCCTCGGCATCCGGAAGCTCTCGTTGTCGATCGCCAAATCACCCTCCTGGTGGAACTATGAGAAGCTAGCGCGGGAAGGGCCGAGCCAGAGATCCCCTTGGCTATCAGAGCCGCTTTTCGAGGAAGGCGAGTGTGCCCGCCCAGGCAGTATCGAAGAGGTCGGGGTCGAAGGTATCTCCATCCGGCTCCGCGAACCCGTGTCGCGTGCCCGGGTGCCGGATCACATCGACATCCAGGTCCTCGAGGCGCATCGTCGCCTCCATGAAGGCCGCCTCGTCGTCGGAGACATAGTCGTCGTCTTCGGCCAGATGGATCAGGTACGCCGCCTGCGAACCGGCGAAGTCGATCTGTTGGCTCCCGTAGAACGAGACGGCGGCGCTGACCAGCTTGGCCAACCTCACCGATGCCCACAGAGCCAGGGACCCGCCCATCCCGAACCCGACTATCCCGATCGGGCCCTCGGTCGACTTCTCATGGAGGAGCTTCGCCGAGGAGAGGACCAGGGAGGCCAACCGATTCGGATCGGCCTTGCCCAGGTGATCCAGCGCCTCCTGCTCTGAGGCGGGAAGCTCGCCGAAGTTGATATCGGGGGCGAGCACGGTGTAGGCGTGATCGGCGAGGTCGTCGCACAGGCTCTTCACCGATGGGGTCAATCCCCAGAAGGAGTGGAGGACGAGCACACCCGGCCCCGGGCCCCGATCCCCCGAGATGAAGTAGGCGAGGTCACGAACCACGACACGAACCTACCGGGCCTACGCTGGTACTCGATGACCTCAGCGGTCGCCCCACTTCAATACGGCTCATTCCGCACGCTCTGGGTCGCCAGCGTCCTCTCCTCGGTGGGCTCCTTCATCCAGAGCGTGGCCGCCTCCTGGCTCATGTTCGAGTTGACCCGGTCGAACACCTGGGTCGGCTTGATGGTGGCCTCGACCACTTTGCCCTTGCTCTTCCTGGCCCTCGCCGCGGGGGCGCTGGCCGACATGTTCGACCGAACCAAGCTCATGCTCGTCGCCCACTGGATAATGGGAGGCTCGGCATTGGTCATGGCCATCCTCACCGCCCTCGACCGGATCACTCCCGGCCTGCTGCTCGGCCTCGGCCTCGTCCTCGGTGTGGGTGTCGCCCTCAACCTGCCGACATGGCAGGCGCTCCTCCCGGATCTCGTCCCACGGGGCATGATCGCCTCGGCTGTTGCTCTCCAATCCGCCGCCTTCAACGTGGCCCGGGCGGTCGGCCCGGCCATAGGCGGTGTCATCGTCGTCGCCATCGGCCCGGCTGCCGGCTTTGGGATCAACGCTCTCACCTACGGCTTCGTGATCGCCGGCCTCCTCATCGTCGCCCCGACCCTCACCGTGCCGGAACGGCGGTCGACTTCTTTGGCCGCCGCGATGGGCCTCGGGATCCGCTACGCCCGGTTCACCCCGGTGTTTGCCCGCCTATTGGCGTTGGTGTCGATCTTCGCCGTCACATCGTCGGTGGTTCAGTCTGTCCTCCCCGGGCACACCGAGACCCTCGGTGGCGACGCGGGGACTCTCGGCCTCCTCCTGGGGGCGATGGGAGCGGGAGCGCTGCTCGGGGCGTTCACCCGACAATGGTTCCTCCATCGCTTCCGGCGACGCGCCCCGATGCTCACCATCACCTTGTTCGGCCTGTCGGGGATCGGGGTTGGTCTTGCCGGGTCCATCCCGGTAGCCGGTGTGTTCATGTTCCTCAGCGGCGCCTTCTGGGTACTCACCCTGACCAACCTGAACGCCACCGCCCAGCTCATGGCTCCGGAGTGGATTCGCGGGCGAGCCATGTCGCTCTACAGCCTGGCGTTCGGGGGCATACTCCCCATCGGGTCGATAATCGCCGGGATCGTGGCCGACGCGGTGGGCACCGGCATGGCGATGGTCATACTCTGCTCGGGCTCGGTCATCCTCGGCGTCGTCTCGCCCCGTTTCCGCCTCCCCACCCTCGAAGAGGTCGAGTCGCCTGAGTTCTCGGCCGAGAGGGAGGCGCCCATCCACGAGGAGACCATCGAAGGCGGGCCGGTCCTCATCTTCAACACCTGGCTGATCGATGACACCGACTTCGACGCGTTCACGGGGGTGATGAACCGTGTCCGCCTGGTGCGGCTCCGCACCGGCGCCTACAGATGGCGGCTGTTGCGCGATGTCTCCAACCCGCGTCGGCTCACCGAGATGTTCGCCGTCGGCTCATGGGAGGAGCACCTGGCCCAGCATCGCCGCATCGACGATGCCTCGGCAGCCGAAATCGCCCGGGCCAGGACGTTCGATCGGGGAGACGGCCCGGTGACACGGCACCTGATCTCGGTCGACGTCGAGAACCCGCCTGACTTCGAGGAACTGGTCGTCCTGCACGAGAGGATGCACCAGACCGACGGCTCGATCCCGACGTTGTCCGATCAGGACCCGGACTGACCCGAGCTCCCCGGCCCGGTTCCCCCATTACTCTCCTCGTCGGCGTAGGCCATCTCGCGCCGGAATTTCTTCCAGTCGGATTCCTTGGTCGACCAGAGGAAGTCGGTGACTATCTGCCCCACCCCGATGACAACCAGCAGGACGATCGTCCATCCGGGTAGGTCGGCCGCCAGCGCCGCCCCGAGAAAGGCGAAAGGCATGATCTTGGTTGTGATTGCACCGGCTGCGTGCATCCAGGCCCTGGAGCCGGCCGGGACGCGGAGATAGGTGGCGTAGTCGACCTTGACCCCGGGATTTGGCTGTCTGAGCGAGGCGAGAAACCAGTGGGTGAACCTCATCCCCAGGACGAAACCGACGACGAGATGGCCCAAACCATGGGTCGTGACCAGGACGATCCCGAAACCGAGGAGAAACGCGAGCCCGGCCTCCGTCCCTTGCAACGAGTACGCCCAGGCCACGAGGACCAAACCGATCAGGGTGGCTCCGACCGCGAGGACATTGCCCAGCCAGAGGGGGACCGTCAGCAACGCCCAGTTCTTGAGGGCTGCACGGTCGATACGGGCGATGCGATCCGCGTGCTCCTCGACCAGGGAAGGGTCACGCTTGACTGCACCCACCGCCCGCCAGAACCCGGTGGGGCCAATGGGCGAGCCAGACGAGACGGCGCCTTCCGCCTCGTCGAGGATCGCTTCGATCCGGGTCGTTTCCATCACTGCAATCTAAGTACGGTGCGATGCCTGCAACCGGATCATTCCCCCCGTTGTTCTATCTCTCGATGGATGACCTGACCGCGTCCCTGGCGAAGGACCTCGACCAGGCCTTCCCTGCGCTCGTCGAGAGCGCCGGGCCCGGCCTGTATTGGGGCCTGCGCCGGATCTGCGGGGACCACCAGGAAGCAGAGGACCTGACCCAAGAAGCCTTCATCCGCGCCTATCGGGCGCTGGGAGGATTCGATC
>JBFYOJ010000212.1:0-11881 GCA_041303885.1 Acidimicrobiia bacterium
CTACGGCGAGCTCGAGGCGGTGGCCGGGGTGGATCTGGTGATCGAAGCGGGGGAGGTGTTCGCCCTGCTCGGGCCAAATGGGGCCGGGAAGACGACCGCCGTCGAGATCCTCGAAGGCCACCGCCATGCCGATGAAGGCCGTATCTCGGTTCTCGGATTCGACCCGGCAACGGGCGGGCGTGCGTTTCGGGAACGGATCGGCATCGTCCTCCAGGAAGGCTCGGTGGAACGGGAGCTGTCGGTACGCGAGGCCCTGACTGTGTATGGCGGCATGTACCCGAGACACCTGTCGCCCGGAGATCTGATCGAGATGGTCGGGTTGGGGGAGAAGGCCGATGCCAGGGTGAAGACTCTCTCCGGCGGCCAGCAGCGCCGGCTCGAACTGGCTCTGGGCCTCGTCGGCGATCCCGACCTGCTCTTTCTCGATGAGCCGACCACCGGTTTCGATCCGAGTGCCCGGCGGAACGCATGGGGGATGCTCGAGGAATTGAAGCGACTCGGGAAGACGATCCTCCTCACCACCCACTATTTGGAGGAGGCCCATCACCTGGCCGACCGGATCGCGATCATCGCTCACGGGAGGATCATCGCCGAGGGGACCCCGGAGACACTGGGCGGGAGAGATGGCGGCGCGGTCATCCGCTTCTCCCTGCCGGCAGGTGCACGTCTCGAGGATCTGCCTTTGACCTCGGTGCGATCGACCGGCAGCACGGTGACGGCAGACGTGGCTGCTCCGACACGGGCACTCCACGAGCTGACGTCGTGGGCCATGGAAAGAGGATTCGAACTGGAGCAGTTGGAGGTCCATCGTCGCTCACTGGAGGACATCTATCTGGAGCTCACCCGTGACGAATGACGCCGGTCGCCCCGGGGTCGGACAGCTGGTCTGGCACCAGTTCCGCTACCAGAACAAGATCTTCTGGCGAACCCCCATCGCCGCCTTCTTCACCGTCGTCTTCCCCCTCATGCTCCTCGTCCTCTTCACTGCCATCTTCGGCAACGAGGAGATCGAAAGCCTCGGGATCACGACCGCCCAGTACTCCACGCCGGGCCTGGCCGTATTCGCCGCCGTCTCCGCTACCTACACCAACCTGGCCATCGGGACTGCCATCTCCCGTGACAACGGCATCCTGAAAAGGGTCCGGGGGACTCCGATCCCACCATGGGCCTACATCGCCGGCCGGGTGACCTCCGCCATATACCTGGCATTCATCGCGATCACGCTGATGATGTCCGTCGGCATCCTGGCCTATGGGGTGAAGGTCATCCCGCGGACCATCCCGGCGGCCACGCTCACCTTCATCGTCGGGGTCGCCTGCTTCGCGGCACTGGGGATGCTGGTGGCTGCGGTCTCGCCGAATGGCGACGCGGCACCTGCGATCACGAATGCCACACTGCTTCCGATTGCGTTCATCTCCGAGATCTTCTTCCCAGTCGAGAACCCCCCACGCTGGATGGAGATCGCCGGGGATTTCTTCCCGCTCAAGCACTTCGCGGTTGCCTTCCGGGATGCGTTCGACCCGACCAAGACCGGTATGCAGTTCCATTGGCCCGATCTGGCCTACTTGACCCTGTGGGGAATCGTGGCGACGGTGCTCGCCATACGGCTCTTCAAGTGGGAGCCGAGCGCAACCCCGGGGCGGAGACGGCGTCGAGCTGGCACCGCCGAGTCGGGTTGAAGCGGTGAGGGATTCCGCTGTCAAGAGCTGGTCGCGGATCCATCGCCTCTTGTACCGCCTCACCGGCGGATTCGTCGGCCGCCGCCTGGTGGACAATGACATGCTGTTGTTGACCACGACAGGTCGCGTGAGCGGAAGGGCCCACACCGTTCCTCTGCTCTTCCTACGTGATGGCAAGAGCCTGATGGTGATTGCCTCCTACGGAGGTCGCGACGGGCACCCGGAGTGGTACCTGAACCTGGTCCGCCAGCCGGTGGTTCATGCCCAGATTCGCGGCGACCATCTCGATCTGCTGGCGCGTACCGCGTCCGGGACCGAGCGGCGCGAGTGGTGGCCCCGGGTCGTCGAGGCCTTCGACGGCTACGCCGTATACCAGAGCCGGACCGAGCGAGAGATACCCGTGGTCATCCTCGACCCGGTCGACGCGTCGATCGGCGGCCGTATCCTCGATGAGCATGACGACCGCTGACCGGCTCGCCCCGTTCGGGGTCACCATCTTCAGCGAGATGACCGCCCTGGCACTCGAGCACGATGCGATCAACCTCGGGCAGGGGTTCCCGAATTGGGACGGGGTCGACTTCGTCAAGGAGGCCGCCCTTCGGTCCATGCAGGACGGTGGCAACGATCAATATCCCCCCAGCCCGGGCATTCCCGCTCTCCGCCAGGCGATCGCCGATCGATACGGCCCCAAGCTGGGTCGGGCCCTCGATCCCGGTTCCGAGGTCACCATCACGTGCGGGTGCACCGAGGCCATCGCCGCTACGTTCCTCGGCCTCATCGATCCCGGTGACGAAGTCGTCCTGATCGAGCCGTACTACGACGCCTACCCGGTCTTCGTAGCCATGGCCGGGGCCGTCCCCCGCTATGTCACCCTGCGACCGCCTGCGTTCGACCTGGATTTGGAAGAGCTCCGGGCAGCCGTCACGCCGAGGACCAAGGCGATCGTGGTCAACAATCCTCACAACCCGACCGGACGGGTGCTCACCCACGCCGAGCTCTCCGCCATCGCCGCCCTGTGCCTCGAGTTCGATATGATCGCCATCACCGACGAGGTGTACGAGGAGATGGTCTACGACGTGGAGCATCTCCGGCTCGCCACCTTCGAGGGGATGTGGGATCGAACCGTCACCCTCTCCTCGATCGGCAAGACCTTCTCGCTCACCGGTTGGAAGGTTGGCTGGGGGATCGCGCCTGCCGGTCTGACCGCCGGGCTCAGGGCGGCACATCAGTTCCTCACCTTCACGACACCAACCCCGGTCCAACACGGCGCGGTGGCGGCGATGAAGGCGCCCGACGACTTCTACCGGGGGCTCCGCTCCGGGTACCGGGCGAAACGGGACCTGCTCACCGAAGGTCTCGAGACGATCGGGTTCGAGGTCTACCGTCCGCAGGGGACCTACTTCATGACCGCAGGCTTCGCCAACTTCGGCTTCTCCGACGATCGGGCGTTCTGCCGATACCTGGTGGAGACGGCGAGGGTGGTGGCCATCCCTCCCAGTGTCTTCTACCACCGACCCGCGGACGGCTCCAGCCTGGTTCGCTTCGCCTTCTGCAAAGACGAGGCATTGCTGTCCGAGGCCCTGGAACGGATGCAACTGCACATCGCCTGAGCCGGGGCCGAGCGCAGATTCGGCCGGCAATGAAGACGGCGATCAGCCAAACGCTGGGATCACCTCGCGGGCAAACAGGTCGAGACTGGACAGGTCGAAGGCGGCGTCGGGGAAGTAGACGATGGCATAGGCCAAGCCCAGGTCCCCCCACTCACTCAGCCTGGCGATCACTTGTTCCGGGGTCCCGGAGACAGCCCGATACAAAGCCGCGTTCCTCGCCGCCCTCTCGGCCGACACGAAGTTGGACATCCTGTCCTCGACCCAGCGGATCTTCTCCTCCGTCTCGGTCTCGCTCTCGGCGCAGACGATGTTGAAGTTGGAGGACCTGGTGATGGCGCCGTAGTCGGTCCCGACATCATCACAGTGCTTGGCGAGAACGGAGGACTTGTGGGCGAACTCCTCCGGGTCGTCACCGAAGTTGGTGTATCGGGCGTGCTGCGCCGCGATCCGGAGTGTGAGCTTCTCGCCGCCACCGGCGATCCAGAACGGGATGTGTGGAGACTGCGCCGGCTTGGGCTGGCAGATCGCCCCCTGGAGCCGGTAGTACCTACCCTCGTAGTCGACCTCGTGCTCGGTCCACATCGCCTTCATGATCTCCACCCCTTCGCGGAGCATCCCGATGCGGTCGCCCGGTGGCAGAAAGGGATACCCGTAGCCATCGTGCTCATGTTCGTACCAGCCGGCCCCGATCCCCATCTCGACCCGTCCGCCCGAGATGACGTCTATGGAGGCAGCCACCTTGGCCAGATACGACGGCGGGCGATAGGTGTTGCAAGTGCACATCTGGCCCAGTCGAACCGTCCCGGTCACCGCGGCCAGTGCGGCCATCAGCGACCACGCCTCATAGGTCGCTTCCTGAGTGGGGACGGGCACGGTGTGGAAGTGGTCGTACACCCAGAGCGACTCGAACCCGCTCTCCTCGATCCGACCGGCGACGCCGGACATGGTCTGCCAATGGTCGGCCGGTTCGATGCCGGCGAGATCGAGTCGCCAGCCCTGAGGGACGAATGCTCCGAAACGCATCCGACGAGGCTACCGATGTCGGCCCGGGACGAAAAAGCCATGGCTGCACTGGTCATCTTCCTGTTTACACTGAATCGCTCCCACAATCCGAGGGAGCATGAAGGCATCTTTCTTCGATCAGGGCCCTGCCCACGACGCATGCGGCGTCGGGTTCATCGCTGCCCTGGATCGTGCTCCCAGCTACCGGATGACGCGGCTCGCCGTCGAGTGCCTGGAGAGGCTCGACCACCGGGGGGCACGCGCCGCCGACGGGACCGGCGACGGGGCGGGGCTCCTCACCCAGATCCCGGTCCGTTTGATCGCCAGGGAGTTGGGCGCACACGGGCTCGACCTCCCTCCCGAGCAACTTGGGATCGTCATGTGCTTCCTCTCGCCGACCGAGGCGGCGGCCTCGAGATCGGTGATTACCCAGGCCATCGAGGCAGAGGGGTTGCGGGTGTTGTTCTGGAGGTCGGTGCCCATCGATCCTTCGGTGCTGGGAGATCACGCCAACCGTGTCCTGCCCCTGATCGAGCAGGCCATCGTCACCGGAGATGGTGACCCGACCGACTTCGAGCGTCTGCTCTATCTCGCCCGCAAGCGCATCGAGCGCACTGCCACCCCCGGTTTGTCCATCCCATCAGCCTCGAGTCGCACCGTGGTCTACAAGGGGCTGTTCACCGCATCGCACATTGCGGACTTCTATTGGGATCTGAGGGATCCCGACTACGAGACGGCCTTCGCCATCTTCCACCAGCGCTATTCCACCAACACCTTTCCATCCTGGGACAACGCCCAGCCTTTCCGGACCCTCGGTCACAACGGGGAGATCAACACGATCCAGTCCAACCGATCGTGGATGCGGGCCAGGGAGAAGGGGGCGACGCCAGGGGTGTGGGGCGACCGGCTCACCGATGTGTTCCCGTTTCTCCAACCCGGGATCTCGGACTCGGGCAGTCTCGACAACGCATTCGAACTGATCTTGCAGAGTGGCCGGTCATTGACCCACGCCAAAGAGATGCTCATGCCGGCCGCTTGGGAGAACGTCCCCGATCTCGATCCCGACCTTGCCGCCTTCTACGCCTATCACGCTTTCCTCACCGAGCCCTGGGATGGCCCGGCGGCCATCGCAGCGACAGACGGCACCTCGTTGCTGGCCGGGATGGACCGCAACGGGCTGCGCCCGGCCCGCTGGTCGATCACACCGGAGGTGGTCCTGGTCGCCTCCGAGGCCGGCGTCTGCCCCGAGGAGGAGGCGACAGCCATCGCCACCGGCCAGCTCGGCCCGGGTGAGGTGATCTTCTTCGACGGCGAGACGGGGGAAGTGCAGCACTCCGATCAGGTGAAGGCCGCCTTGGCTGCGGCGCGTCCGTACGGGGACTGGGTCAACACCGAGACCCTGCGTATCCAGGCTCCTTTCGACGAGCTGGCCGACACCCGGTTCGACGCAGCCGCCCTGAGCCGGGTGTTCGGGTACACCACAGAAGAGCGACGTCTGATCATCGCCGACATGGCCAAAGGCGAGAACCCACTCGGGGCGATGGGCGACGACACCGGGCTTGCGGTTCTCTCGAAGCGGCCGCGGCGTCTGACCCAGTTTTTCCATGAGCAGTTCGCCCAGGTGACCAACCCTCCGATGGACCCGATTCGGGAGAAGCTGGTCATGTCGCTTCGCATCCAGCTCGGCCGTCGCGGCCCGCTTCTCGAGGACACGCCCCAGCAGGCACACCTCATCGAGCTCTCCAGCCCGATCCTGTCCGATGCGGAGCTCGAGTCGATCGTGCGGTCTGGCGACCCTCGGTTCTTCTCTCATTGGATTGCCACGACATGGCCGGTCACGGCCGGTCCTGAAGGGATGGAGGCCCGTCTCGACGAGATCTGTGACGAGGCAGCGCAGGCGGTGAAGTTGGGGGCGACGATCCTCGTTCTCTCCGACCGGGAGACAGATGCCGTCAGAGCGCCGATCCCGATGCTCCTCGCCCTGGGCGCCGTTCACCATCACCTCATCGACGAGGGTGTCCGCGGCTCGGTCTCCCTGGTCGTGGTGTCAGGTGAGACACGCGACCCGCACGACCTCGCCTGCTTCGTGGGGTGTGGGGCCTCGGCGGTGCACCCCTATCTGGCGATCGAACATGCCCGTGACCTGGCGGCGACCGGCGCCATCGATGTCGAGCCGCTTGCCGCGCAGGAGAACTTCCGGCTGGCGATGGAAAACGGCCTGCTCAAGATCATGTCCAAGATGGGGATCTGCACGCTATCGGCCTACCGCGGCTCCGAGTTGTTCGAAGTCATCGGTCTCTCCGAGAAGGTGTGCCGCAAGGCCTTCCGCAACGCATCCCGCCGACTTCGCGGGATCGGGTTCAAGGAGATCGCCCGGCAGGCATTGGAGCGTCACGAGTCCTATGCCGGGGGCGAGACCGACCCGGGCGGCTTCTACAAGCACCGCCGGGGCAGCGACACCCATGTGACCAGCCCGATGGTGGTCCTGGCGGTGCAGAAGGCGGTGCGGTCCGGCGATCCCGAGGACTGGGACAAATACGTCGGGATGATCTCGGATCGAGAGCCCGCGCTGGTGCGCGACCTGCTCACCTTCGTGCAGCGGACCCCGGTCCGGCTCGACGAGGTGGAGCCCGCCGAGCAGATCATGCGACGCTTCACCACCGCGGCGATGTCCCTCGGCGCGCTCTCACCAGAGGCGCACACCGCCCTGGCCGAGGCAATGAACCTCATCGGCGGGCACTCCAACTCGGGGGAGGGTGGCGAAGACCCGGCGCGGTTCGGGACACCGAAGAACTCGGCGATCAAGCAAGTGGCCTCCGGGCGGTTTGGGGTTACACCGGCCTATCTGCAGTCAGCCGATGAGCTTCAGATCAAGATGGCCCAAGGTTCGAAGCCGGGCGAAGGTGGCCAGCTTCCCGGGCACAAGGTCTCGGCGGAGATTGCTCGCCTTCGCTACACGGAGCCGGGCGTCACCCTCATCTCGCCCCCGCCCCACCACGACATCTACTCCATCGAGGACCTGGCTGAGCTCATCTACGACCTCAAGGCGTTCAAGCCCACCGCCCTGGTCTCGGTCAAGCTCGTCAGCGAGCCAGGGGTTGGGACCATCGCAGTCGGGGTGGCCAAGGCCGATGCCGACGTGATCACCATCTCGGGCTCCGAAGGTGGGACCGGTGCCTCGCCGCTGGTGTCGATCAAGCACGCCGGCTCGCCGTGGGAGCTCGGCCTGGCCGAGGCCCATCAGGTCCTGACCGCCAACGGGCAACGGTCGAGAGTGCTCCTGGAGACCGACGGTGGGCTCCGCACCGGGCGGGACATCGTCGTTGCAGCCATGCTCGGAGCCGAGCGTTTCGGGTTCGGGACCCTCCCCCTCCTGGCGATGGGCTGCAAGATGGTTCGGCAATGCCATCTCAACACGTGCCCGGTGGGGATAGCCACCCAGCAGGAAGACCTCAGAGCCAAGTTCACCGGCTCTGCGGATCAGGTCGTGCTCCTCTTCCGCCGCCTGGCCGAGGAGGCACGACGGCACATGGCGTCTCTCGGGGCCCGCTCCATGGCGGAGTTGGTCGGGCGGGCCGACCTGCTGCGCCCGATCGATCCCCAACACCCACTTTCGGCTGACCTGTCCGCGATGCTGGTTGCCTCCAAGGGAGGAAAGCGGCATGAGGGCTACCGGCGGATCCCGTTGTCGAGTCTCGCCGTCAGGATGGGAGCCGACTGCCAGGAGGCAATAGCCACCGGGGAGCCGGTCGAGCTCGCCTACCCGATCCGCAACGTCGACCGGGCCATCGGCGCGCGTCTCTCCGGCGAGATCACCGAACGTCATGGTGCGGAAGGCCTCCCCCCCGGCACCATCGTGGTGAAGCTCGCCGGGACGGCGGGCCAGAGCTTCGGCGCCTGGCTGTGCTCCGGTGTCGAGCTTCGGCTCGAGGGCACATCCAACGATTACCTGGGCAAAGGCATGGGAGGTGGCCTCATCTCGCTGTCGCCGCGCCGTCCGGGCGATTCGGTGCCCCACGCGGCCGGGAACGCCGTGCTGTACGGCGCCACCGGGGGCCAGGCGTATCTGGCGGGCCGGGTAGGTCAGCGGTTTGCAGTGCGCAACTCGGGTGCCACGGCGGTCATCGAGGGTTGCTCTGATCATGGCTGCGAGTACATGACCGGTGGCAAGGTCCTGGTCATCGGGGATGTGGGCAGGAACTTCGCCGCAGGCATGACCGGCGGAGTCGCATATGTGTGGGATCCGGATATGAGCCTGAAGGCGACGCTCGCCGACACCGCACCATCGGCACGCCGTCCCGTGGACGCCGACCTGTCTGACATCAAGGCTCTGCTCGAGGCACATCGAGACAACACCGGAAGCCCGGTGTCCACCGTCATCCTCGAGAACTGGCCCAAAGAGGAGGGTGCCTTTTGGGTCATCTCCGCCTCGGGCCGGCCGATGGAGCCGTCCCGCATCGAGATCGTCGAAGTCCCGTCTGTCGGCTGACCCCCGAGAGGGGGGCCTGCCTAGATTTCGGGCCATGACCGACCTGTCACAGCGGATCGAGGCGTATCTCCAAGGGAGGGGAGAGATCACGGAAGGGCGGGTGCTCTCCGGTAACGGCTACTTCCTCGACGGGCGACTTGTGGCCACCCTGATGGACGGCGACCTCTGTTTGCGTGTGGGGACCGACGGCTGGGACGGACTCATTTCGATTGCCGGGATCAGGCCCCTTCTCTTCGCCGATCGACCGGTTCCCGGGTGGGTGATCGTCGAGGGAACTTCGATCGACGCCGACGACGCCCTGGCCCTGTGGATCGAGTCGGCCCTCGCCGGCTGGAACGAGGCGGCGAAGTGAGACACGTGGTTCTGGTCGGCCCGATGGGCTCGGGCAAGACGACCCTGGGTATGCGCCTTGCCGCCGAGCTGGGTCGCCCCTTCATCGACTCCGACGATTTGTTGCTGGAGGCAACGGGGCGAACCGGCAGAGAGTTGGCCGCCACGGCAGGGGTGTCGGAATTGCACCGACTGGAGCGCCAGGTCTTCCTCGAAGCAATCTCCGGGCCCGAGCCCTCGGTGGTGGCGGCCGCCGCCTCCGTCGTAGACGACGAGGCGGTGAGGCAAGCACTGACCGAGACCGTATGTGTCTTCCTGACCGCCGGCCCCGAAGTCCTCGCCGGGCGCACACCGCCCAACGGCCATCGGCGCGAAGTGGGGCGGGGGGAGCGGCTGGAGCGCCGCGACCCGATCTTCGAAAAGGCATCCGACCTGACGATCGACACCGGGCAGGTGTCGGAGAGCGAGGCGGTCAGCCTGATACTGGCGGTCATGAGCGATCCGCTGGAGTGATCCCGTGCCCGTAGACCGTCCAAGGCCTCATTGAGCGATGCGGTGTTCCGTGGGAAACGCTGAAGTCGCGCCCTGATCAGCGGTGGAGCACCTGCCGTTTCGGCTTGGGGTCATGTGGGGAGCGCTGTCTTGGTACCCGCCCTCGTGACGCCACCTGGATGAGGTCCCCCAGCATTGCGCTGGCGGTGGGGTCGCCCCCGGCGCCGGGACCGGTGAACAGGAGCCGCCCAACGGAAGGCCCTTCGATGAAGATCGCGTTGGTCACACCGTTGACACCGGCCAGCGGGTGGTCGGCTGGGAGGCTCTTCGGCTCCACCCGTGCCTCGATAGAACCGTCCAGGCCACGTTGGGCCGACCCGATCAGCTTGATGACCTCTCCTCTCGCGCTCGCCGCGGAAATGTCATCGGCCGTCACACCCTCGATCCCCTCACAACGGACTTCCCACGGCGCCACCCTCTCCCCGAAGGCGAGACTGGCCAGGATCGAGGTCTTGAACGCCGCATCCCTCCCAGAGACGTCGTCGCCAGGATCGGCCTCGGCGTAGCCGAGACGTTGTGCCTCGGCCAGTGCGTCTTCGTAGCTCCGACCTTCCTTGGCCATTGCCGTGAGGATGTAGTTGGTGGTGCCATTGACGATGCCGCTGACCACATCGATGTCCTCGCCGGCGAGGCTCTCCGCCAGCGGGCGGATCACCGGGATCCCACCGCCTACGGCCGCCTCGTACATCACGGAGACCCCGGCCCGTTTGGCCGCCTCGGTTATCTCCTCGCCTCTCGTGGCGATCAGCTCCTTGTTGGCGGTCACCACGGGCTTGCCGGCCTTGACTGCGGCCAGGATCAGCTCCCCGGCCGGCTCGAGGCCGCCCATTGCCTCAACGATCACGTCGATCGAGGGGTCAGAGACAACCGACATTGCGTCGTCGGTGAGCCGATCGGACTTGAGTGCGAAGGGACGGCTCTTACCAAGGTCACGGACCGCGACCTTCTTCACCTCCAGGTCGACACCGGACTTCAACCTGATTGCGTCCCGGTCGGCGAGAAGACGCATCACCAGGGCGCCTCCCACGGTTCCTGCCCCCAGCACCCCAACCCGGACAGTCATGACCGTCGCCTTTCGTCGTGTCGTCGTCTCATCGTTGGCTCCGTTTCCTGGAGACCGCTGTCGGCGGGGAATCAAAAAGATCCGCCCGTCTGCCGGTGCGGATCTCGTGTTGCGTGTCTTGCGGGCTGGTTACACGGTCGAGTCGCACGGCCTTGTGGTCGTGGTCGTCGTTCCGGTCATGAGCCCAGCATTCATCTCACGAGAAAGGTATCCAGGTCGCGTGTCTAAGTCAACGCCGCCCCGGGCCCTTGCACATATGGCTAATGATCAAATATCCTGAGGGGGACGAAGCGCTCATCTTGAGCGGTTGAGGGATCAGGCCCGATGAAACCGCGGCAACCGGCGCAAGCACGGTGCCAATGCCTGGATCGATGAGTTGCCTGGGGCCCAGGCTCCCGGCGCTCTTCAAGCGTTTCGAGAGAAACAAAAGAGGAGTGATCGGTGAGCGAGACCGAACCCCGTTGTCATAGTCACGACGTCGAGACGAGTCCGCGATGAGCGGGTACCTCGACGCGGTCAGCCATGGTGTCGTCATTTACGACGGTGCCACCGGCACCAATCTGCAGATGGTCGGTCTCACCGCCGACGACTTCGGCGGAGCCGCCCTCGAGGGCTGCAACGAGCTGTTGAACCTGCGACGCCCCGACGTGATCCGCGATCTGCACCGGTCGTTCCTCGATGTCGGCGTCGACGTGGTCGAGACCAATACCTTCGGCGCGTTCGCTGTTCCCCTCGGTGAATACGGGCTGGAGGCGCAGTCATACGAGATCGCTGCCGCCGGGGCACGGCTGGCCAGGGAGACCGTCGACGAGTACATCAGCTCCGACGGGCGTCCCCGGTTCGTGGCCGGCTCGATCGGGCCGGGGACCAAGTTCGCCACCCTCGGTCAGATCTCGTTTCGCGACCTGGTGGCAGCTTACGAGGTCGAGTCGTCGGGTTTGATCGACGGAGGCGCCGATCTGCTCGTCATCGAGACCCAATTCGACCTGCTCGGCGCCAAGGCCGCCATTGAAGGGGCTCGTCGGGCGATGAGCTCGGCGGGCATCGAGATCCCGCTCCAGGTCCAGGTGACGATCGAGCTCACCGGCCGCATGCTCCCCGGCACCGAAATCGGTGCCGCTCTCACCGCCCTCGAGGCAATGGGCCCGGACGTCAT
>JBFYOJ010000213.1:0-12603 GCA_041303885.1 Acidimicrobiia bacterium
CGCCTGCTCCTGGGTGCTGGCCGAGTGCGGGAAACCCGAAGGGATGTACATGGAGTGGCCGGGTGCGATCCCGGCGTTGATGAGTGGCGGGCGGGTCGGGGGCAGGTCGTGCCGCTCGTGCACCTGCCACCGCTTCGTGCCGTGCGACTGGAGCACGAAGACGTCGTGCTCGTCCTCATGGGCGTCGAAGCCTTGGGACCCCGGTGGTGTGATGTAGGCGTTGGCCTGGACCGGGTGCCCGAGCGCCTGCTCCAATTGTCGGCAGAAGAGTGCGAGCGGCTGCCAGTAGCGGTGCATGCCCTGAAAGACAATCGTCGCTCCAGCCGCGAATTCAGAGAACACGGCGCGGGCGTCCAGCACTCCGGATGCGGCTTCTGATCCGGTTCGGGTCGTCTTGGTGTAACTCCCGGCAGGAAGGGTCTTGCCATCCCTCACCAGCCTGAAAGCGGGGAGACGGAGACCCATCGAGGAGACGATGTAGTCGACGTCGTCGAGCGAGAGAAGGTCGGCGAACCCACGATCGTCATCAGCTGACCTGAGCAGCGGGCGTCTGCCCCAGAGCTCGGCGGCAAAGACATCTGGATTGCCGACACAACGGGAGAGCGCCGTCAGACCCCGGGCGTCGGTTGGAGCATTCCCGGCGTGCAGGGTCAGGTGTCCTGGGAGTCCGTGTCCGTGGTGTCTACCCGGTCGGTGTCGGTGGTGTCCACACCGTCCGCATCGGTCGTGTCCACACCATCGGTATCCGTGGTGTCCACACCGTCCGTATCCGTGGTGTCCACACCGTCCGTGTCCGTGGTGTCCACACCATCGGTGTCGGGATCCGTGCTGTCGGTGTCGCGGGTGCTCGCCTTGCCGGTGCCTCCGCCGACGATCCGAATGTCTTCATCACGCAGCGTGCCGACAGCTCGCTCGTCTTCGGTCATGACTTCCCCTTGTGGTCGGTGACGATTCGCTCTCGAGGAGGGTACTCGTCGCCCCAAAGCTGTGGCCCTCCGGCCTTCGGATGGCCACCTTGAGCGTCGTGCCGATGAGATCGCCGCGGACAAACGGCCCGACCTGCAGGATCTCGGGTCAGTCTGAGCCCGCCAGGACCTCGGTCCGGGCTCGGACGATCGAGTCGACTGTGAGATCGACGTCAGCCTCGGTGGTGGACCAATTGGATACCGAGACGCGAAGCAGACGTCGTCCCCGCCAGGTGGTGGCCCCGAGCCAGACCGTCGCTTCTTCCTGCACCCGTCGCTCCACACGGTGGGTGACATCGCCGTCGCCGACGTGGACCAGGACCTGATTGAGCACCACATCGTTGACCACATCGACACCGTCCACCTGGTCGAGAGCCGCAGCGAGACGACGGGCCAGCGAACAGCAACGATCGACCAGTTCGACGACGCCGACCCGTCCGAGTGAGCGCAGGGCGGCCCAGGTGGCGAAGCCCCTGGCCCGACGCGAGGAGTCGGGCACGAAATCACCACCACCGAACTCGCGGCCGGCCACCTGACCGGTCAGGTAGTCGGCGGTGTAGGCCATCGACGTAGCGTGGACGTCGGGATCGGCGCAGAAGGCGTAGCCAGAGTCGTAGGGCACGTTCAGCCACTTGTGACCGTCACACCCCCATGAGTCGGCCAGTTCGACACCTGCGGTGAGGTGGGCGGTCCGGGGGCTGGCCCCTGCCCACAGCCCGAAGGCGCCGTCGACATGGAGCCAGGCTCCCACCGATCGGGCAGCCTCCGCAACTGCGGTCAGATCGTCGAACGCGCCGGTGTTGACGTTGCCCGACTGTGCGCAGACGATGGTTGGCCCCTCCCAACCCGAGCCGAGGATCCGGGCCAGCGCAGGCGCATCCATAGCGCCGTCGGGCCGAGCCGGGACTTCGAACACCGAGCTCTCCCCCAGCCCGAGGAGGCGAAGGGAGCGGTCGATGGTGCCGTGTCTCTCCGCCCCAGCCACGACCCTGACCGGCGGAGCGCCGATCAAACCGTCACGTCCGACGTCCCAGCCATGGTCCTTGAGGACACGCCACCGACCCGCTGCCAGACCCACCGTATTCGCCCCTTGGGCGCCGGTGACGAACCCAACCGAGGCGGACGTGGGAATGTTGAGCAGTTGCTTCAGCCAGTTGCCGGCCACGTCCTCGAACGCCAGCGCGGCAGGCGAGGTTGCCTCGTTGAATGCAACCTGATCCCAACCCACTGCCATCATCTCGGCCAGGAGAGCGGCGTCCAATGAGCCGCCGATGACGAACCCGAAATAGCGGGGCCCGTCCGAGGTCATCAACCCGGGCGTGGCCTTGGACACCAATTCATCGAGGACGACGTCTGCGCTCTCTCCCATCGCCGGCAGGTCCTGGTCGAGGTCTCCGCGGACTTCCTTCCGGGTCGAGACCGGTGTTACTCGCGCATCAGGGAGACCCTCCCGGTAGTCGGCGATGAGGTCGGCGGTGCGGTGAAGAGCGGAGCGCAGGTCATCCATGCGCCAAACCTATCCGCGTCACCCGACGACACCGGCATCAACAGGCCCGAACGGGCAGGGCTCGTCCCCGCGGGCGTCAGCCGGGCTTCCGACCCACCAACCATGCCACGCCGTCGGCCTCGCCCCGGGCAGCGACTTCGAGCTCCCGGAACGCTCGATTCAACTCGCCCGGTCGTGTACGAAAACGACCAGGAGTGGCACCGACCTCGCTCAGCGCGGCGACCGCCAGCAGGCCCCCGGGCTCGAGCCGGTTGATCATCGCCTCGTCGAGACGCGGGTCACGGAACCGATGACAGAGGAGGAGGTCGACCGGTGGGCCCTCGGGAAGCCCACTGTCCAGATCGTGCACCTCGAAGCGACATCGGTTGGAGACACCGTGGAGGGAAGCCAATCGCCGAGCCAGGTCGATCGCCACCGATGAGACATCGACCCCAAGCACCTCCATCCCACGGAGGGCGAGCCAGACAGCAGCGCGCCCGGGGCCACAGGCGATGTCGAGGGCGCGGCCCTCGACCGGGAACAAGTGGGCGACGGCAGCGAGTGTCGGTGGTGGGCCAGGCTGGTTTTCGTGAGCCACTCCGTCTTCGGAATAGCGATCGTCCCAGTCTCGGCGATCCTGCTCGCTCATGACCTGGTGACAGTACGGGACCTCGACGCGGCCACCGAATACTCTCGTGCTCATTGGTCGGAGGCACCATTTGAGAGAAACCGTCATCGAGCACTTCCGGTCCATGGCGGAAGGCCATCGCCAGCTGGCCGAGATGTTGCCTCCCAACGCGTTCGAACGGTCCCTGACCGACCGGGCCAACACGATCGGTGCTCAGTTCTGGTGTGTGGTGGGTGCGCGGGAGAGCTACACGAGGGCGATCGAAAACGGCGAGTGGGCCGGCTTCGACTGTTCGCTTTCCGGCCGTGACATCTCCGACCAGGGCAAAGTCGTCGCGGCACTGACTGAATCGGAACGTGCCTTCGACGACATCCTCCCAGGGATCGATTGGACTCCTGTGCGTGACGAGCTCCTGCTCGACTTGCTGGAGCATGAGGCCCAACACCAAGGCCAGTTGATCAGGTTCATCTACGGGCTGGGCTACCGGTTCCCCGATTGGTGGGCCAGACGCTGGGCACTGGACAGCTAGCGACCGCCCTTTTGCCGGTTGGCGCGAACGAGTTCGACGGTGAAACGTCTCGGGTACGCGTGCGTCATCGAAAGTCCCTCGACTGAACCGTTTGCACCCCGATCGGCTCGAAGTCCCGGGCCACGATGTTGGTCACCCCGTCGTGGTACTCCAGCCGGCCGTGGATGATCAGTGCAGGGCTCTTCCGGACCACCAGACGGTGCTTCGCCCAGACATCGGGCAGCACGACGATGTTGAGCAACCCGGTCTCGTCCTCCAGGTTGAGGAAGTAGACACCTTTGGCCGTACCGGGTCGTTGTCGGTGGGTGACCACACCCGCCACCTTTATCCGTGATCCGTTGCGTTGCATGTCGAGGGCCTGGGCAGCGGTGACACATCCATCCAGTCGATCGCGGACGAAGCTCATCGGGTGACGGTTGGAGACCCCGGTCGACCACAGGTCGGCGCGGTGCTCCTCCTCGGGCCCCATCCCCGGCAAGGCCGGCGCCTCCACTCCCGGTGACAGCGCCAGCCGCTCCGGGTCGATCTCGGCCAGAGCCCCGGCCGCCCACATCCCCTCCCGACGCCCCAGTCCGATCGACTCCAGGGCGCCGGATACGGCCAGACCCTCCAGGGCCTCCACCCCAAGTCCGGTCCGGGATGCCAGGTCCTCGGGACTGGTGAACTCCCCGCCCAGGATCCGGGCAGCCTCGATACGGGTCACCTCCCTCTCCCCCAGGCCCCTCACATAGCGCAAGCCCATCCGCACACCGACTGGTGGCCGGATCGGATCGTCGATGGTGCCTCTCCCTCGCCGCCAGCTCTCCCCCAGATAGGCGACCACATCGTTCGGGTCGGCTTCGATCGGCTCGATCGTGCAGTCGTGCCAGGAGACGTTGACATCCGGGCCGACGACCACAACCCCGTGCCGCTGGGCATCCTGGACCAGGGAGTTGGGGCTGTAGAAGCCCATCGGCTGGGCGTTGAGCAGACCGGCCAGGTACTCGGCGGGGTAGTGGAACCGGAGCCAGGCCGACATGTAGACGATATATGCGAAGCTGACCGAGTGGCTCTCGGGAAAGCCAAAGGCCGAGAAGCCCTGGAGCTTCTCCCAGATCTCGTCGGCAGCGTCACCGATGATCCCGTTGCCTGCCATCCCGACATAGACCTCCTCCCTGAGCTTTCCCATCGCCTTCTCCGAGCGTTTGTGGGTCATCGCCTGACGGAGCCGGTCGGCCTGACCCCCATTGAACCCGGCGCACACCCGGGCCAGCTCCATCAACTGCTCCTGGAAGATGGGAACACCGAGCGTCTTCTTCAGGATGGGCTCGGCAGAGGTATGCGGGTAACGGACCGGCTCCTCCCCGTTGCGCCTGCGTAGATAGGGGTGGACCGACTGCCCCTGGATCGGGCCGGGGCGGATCAGGGCCACCTCCACCGCGAGGTCGTAGAAGGTCTTCGGCTTCATCTTGGGCAGGGTCGCCATCTGCGCCCGTGACTCGATCTGGAAGATGCCCACGGTGTCGGAGCGGGTGATGGAGCGGTAGATGGCCTGCTCCTGAGGGATGACAGCCAGGTCGATGTCGATACCGTGCGTGTCCTCGATCATGTCGTGAGCGAGATGGAGGGCGTTCAGCATCCCCAATCCGAGCAGGTCGAATTTGACGATCCCCACCGCCGCCGAGTCGTCCTTGTCCCACTGGAGGACCGTCCGCCCCTCCAGCCGACCCCACTCCAAGGGGACCACCTGCCACAAGGGGCGGTCGGCGATCACCATCCCCCCCGAGTGGATCCCAAGGTGCCGGGGATAGCCGTCGAGCCGCCAGCAGATGTCGTAGATCATCTCCGCGGTCATCCCCTCGGGCAGTGGCGAGTCGAGACGGATCTGGCCCGGGTCCCTGGTGTCGACATACTTGGAGAGGCCATCGACCTGGGCTTGGGTGAAACCGAACGTCTTGGCCACGTCCCGCAGCACCGACTTGGCCCGGTAGGTGACCACATTGGCCACCATCGCCGCCCGCTCCCGACCGTACTTGCGATAGCAGTACTGGATCACCTCCTCCCGCCGGTCCGCCTCGAAGTCGATGTCGATGTCGGGAGGCCGTCCCCGCTCCTCGGAGAGGAAGCGCTCGAAGGGGAGGTGAAGCCGGATCGGGTCGACCCTGGTCAATCCGAGGCAACGACATACCGCGGAATCGGCGCCGGATCCCCGGATCTGGCAATAGATGTCCTGGGACCGGGCGAAGTCGACCAGATCCTTGACCACCAAGAAGTAACCGGGGAAGCCGAGCCGCTCGATGATGTCCAGCTCGTGCTCGAGACGACGCCGGGCCCGGGGGTCGATCCCATCCTCGCTACCCGCATAGACCTCCCGCGCCCCCTCCCAGGTGAGATAGCGGAGATACTCCATCTCGTCGCGGAAGTGGCCGGGCATGGGGAAATCGGGGAGGTTGGGTGCAACCAGGCCGAGATCGAAGGCAAGCCGTCGCCCTAACTCCACGCTTCTCGCCACTGCTCCCGGATATCGGACGAAACGCCGGGCCATCTCCACAGGGTGCTTCAAGTACCGCTCGTCGCTGGCCGGCCTGAATCCGTCGGCTGCGGCAAGGGTTCGTCTGCCCCCGATGGCAGCCAGCACCTCGGAGAGATAGGCGTCCCTACGGTCGTGATAGTGGGTCTGGTTGGTTGCCACCGTGGGCAGGGAGAGCTTTTGGGCAACCTCCCACATCAGGTCGTTACGGGGATCATCTTCGGGCATTCCGTGATGCCACAGCTCGAGGTGGAGCCGGGCACCGAACAGCTCTCGAAGCCGGGAAGCCTCGCGGATGGTCGCTCCCAGGTCGTGCCGTGCCGCCGCCTCGGGCACCGCACCGGCATGGCAACCGGTCAGGACATGGATGTCTTGGTTCTGGGCCGACGCGGCCAGGTCGTCCCAGGTGTAGACCGGGTGGTCCTTCTCCCCCCGCATCTGGGCCTTGGTGACCAGATGCGAGAGACTGCGATACCCGTCGGGAGAGCCGGCGAGCAGGACCAGGTGATCTGACTCGGGGAGATTGGTCGGCTTGGCCCCGTGGGCCGTGACGCTGCGCCCCCGACGCAGCCGACCCTGCCCCCCCTTGCTCCTGGCGTGACGATGCTGGTCCCATTCCTGGGCTCCTGCCACAGGATCGGCGGGACCAACCGGGTTGGCTTCGAGACCGATCTCCACCCCGTAGATCGCGGGCAACCCGGTCTCCTTGGCCGCCTGCCAGAAGCGGGACACTCCGTAGAAACCATCGTGGTCCGTGACCGCCAATGCCACATAGCCGAGATCGACTGCCCGCTCCACCAGATCTTCAGGGTGGGAGGCTCCGTCGAGGAAGGAGAAGTTGGTGTGACAGTGAAGCTCGGCGTACCCGCTCACCTACCACACTATATCGAACGTATGTTCGACGCGAGCCGCGCCGACGCCGAATGAGCCCGGGTTACAGGTAATGGTCCGGACTTCCCCGAGGCGGGACCTTCCGTCTACGTACCGCTCAACGAGAAGTGCATCCAGTCTTTGAGCGAGCTCCAGTTCCCACCCCATCCCCAGCCGATCCCGCCAAATGACTCGGTAACCACGTCGCCGGGGACGATCATCCCCACCCGGACGGTGTCGCGATCGGTGTAGGCGGAGGCCAGTTCGGGAAGGACCAGGTCACCTTTCAGATACGGGTTGTGGAACGGGTTGACGTCGACGGCGAATCCGTAGGCATGCTGCGACCAGGACTCCGACCCCACTGCCGGCCGGCACACGAACGACGTGGTGTCGTTCCAGTCCCCGGTGGGGTGGGCGTCGATCTCCTCCTTGGTTATGACCCGCATCTGCTCTATCGGAAAGCGCGCCTCGTGCAGATCGCGGAACACCTCGACAACCTGCTCCGCCACCGACGTGTTGACGATCATCTCTCCGGTGTGGAACTTCTGATCGAAACCGAAGTGGCTCATGGTCAGATAGGAGAGCTCATCGAGGGTCACCGGGCACTCCGCCAACCAGCTGGAGCGGGCCAACACATCGGCCGGGATGGGATCGATCGACCACTCGTAGCCTTCACCGGCGGGCGGCACCAGAACGTCGATGGTCTCCAACTGCCGGTCCTGGAGCTCCGGCGGGGTGGGCTGCACCTCGCCGAACTCGTCGGGCCGCAGCGGGAGAAGTCTCGTCCCCAACCACTCCGGGCGGGCATAGGGGTTGAGGGTCGTGGTGGTCGTGGCCAGGGTGGTCGTGTTGGGGGCGGTCGTGCTCGAGGTGACCGGAACGGTGGTCACGGTCGACGAAGTCGAGGTCGGCTCCGTCGCGAGGCTGGAGCACCCGGCCAGGGCCAGGAGAGCCACAACCAACATCAGTGGTCGCACTCCCGGCACCATAACGGCGGCATGAGCCTGGTATTCGATAACTTTAGAGAGTGCACGACACCTCGGTGCCCGTGGACCATGGGAGGATCTCGGTGTGGCACCGGCCGGCCATCCCCGGCAAGCCCACTGTTCTGCTCATCCATGGCCTGACCGGCACCTCCCGTTGGTGGTCGCCGGTCATAGCGCGGCTGCCCGAGGAGGTCGGTGTCATCGCGCCGGATCTGCGGGGCCGGGGCGGGAGTTGGGAGACCCCGGGGCCGTTCGAGCTGTCGGCGATGGCTACCGACCTCTCCCACTGCCTCAATCACTTCGAAATCCCGACAGCCACGATCGCCGGGTACTCGATGGGTGCCTGGCTGGCCGCGATCTTCGGCAGCACCCGCCATCGCAGGGTGAAAGCACTGGTGCTCGTCGACGGGGGTCTACGCATCCAGCATGACCCGGACGAGGATCCGGACACCGCCATCAACGACATTTTCGGCACCTCGCTGGACCGTCTCACCTTGACCTTCGAGTCCGAGGACGCATACCTCGAGCACTGGAAGACCCACCCTGCCCTGGCCGGGCGGTGGTCGGCCCAGCTCGATCGGGTCTTCGGGTACGACGTCGAGCCGGGAAGGGGCGGCAAGTACGCGGTGCGCGCCAACCACCAGGCAATCCTCGCCGGAGCCCGCGACATCCTGTTCGATGACGAGACCCTGAAGGCGGTAAACGAGTTGATCGTGCCCACCCGCATCCTCACCGCCGACCACGACATGATCGACGAGCGCGGTGGATTCATGTCCGATTCGGCGATGGCGGAAGCCAAATCGAGGAACCCGAACCTGAGCTTCGAGCGCCTCCGCGACCACAATCACTTCACGGTCCTGCTTGGCAGCGGGGCGAGCTCCGTGGCCTCGGCCATAGTGCGCGCCCTCTGACCGGCTACCGTCCGCTAAGGAGGAACCCAGATGTCGTCCATCACCAAGACGATCCGCCTGTCCGGTCAGGCAGGTGACTCGATCGAGGATGCCGTGCGCACGGTCCTGGCACGGGCCGCGGCCACGATCTCGGACATCCAGAGCTTCAAGATCGTCGAAGTCGGAGGCAAGGTCGACGACTCGGGTGCCCCCACCCTGTTCACGGTGACGCTGGACATAACCTTCGGCATCAAGGACCCCGTCGAGCACGGATGAACATCCCCGAGCCCCGGTCTTTGGGGAACGGGGTCCATCTCATCCCGGCGCCGCTCCCATTCACCAGCCCGGCGTGGGTGAACACCTACGCCATCGAGTCGAACGGCGGCATACTCCTGCTCGACTGCGGCACCGACTGGGAGCCTGGCCGGAATGCGATCCGGGAAGGCTTCCAGCAACTCGGCCTGGAAGAGACCGCAGTGCACACCCTGGTCGTCTCCCACCTCCATCTCGACCATGTTGGGATGTCGACGCGTCTGGTCAGGGAGCTGGGCTGCAGGTTCGTGATGCACGAGCGCGCCGCCAAGATGGTCGACCGTTACAACGACACGCCCGGCTTCGTCGACCGCCTGCTCCGCATCGCCCGGCTTCACGGCGTGCCTGAGGCGATCCTGGCCACCGTCGCGCTGAATCTGACCCAGCGCCCCGATTACATGCCGCTCATCGACGCTCCCGACCACACCGTCGTCGACGGGGAGAGAATCGACATCGGTGGCGGCCGCTGGCTCGAAGTGATCCACACCCCGGGGCATGACTCGGCCCACATCTGTCTCCGAGACTCGAAAACGGGCATCCTTTTCTCTGGAGACCACATCCTCCCCCGCATCTCGCCCGTGATCATGTGGGACGAGGACCTGGGCGACCCTCTGGGCGACTACCTGGAATCACTGAAGCGGCTGCTCGGGATGGATATCGAGGTCACCTATCCCGCCCACGGGAGCCTCATCGACCACGGGGGGGAGAGGGCTCATCAGATCCTCCTCCACCACGATCGCCGTCTCCTCGACATGGCGGAACTGGTGCGGCAGCACGACTCATCTGCCTGGGAGGTGATGCTCGAGTCCTTTCGACCGAACCTGACCCCCCTCGAGGCGAGATTGGCGTTTCTGGAGACCATCTCCCATCTCGAACACCTTCGTCTCACCGGGCGGCTCCAGGTCGCCACCCGCGACGGTGTTCTCGTCTTCACCCGCTGAAAGGCCTCCTCGGCAACCGAGGTCAGCCTTCCAGCAGGTGGATGGCATAGGCGAGGAAGAAACCGACGACAGTCACGAAACCGACGGCCCTCCCGGCCCGCTCGAATGCCTCCGGCATCATCGACGTGGCCAGCATGGTGAGGACGCCCCCGCCCGCAAAGGCGTAGACGAAGGCAAGCGTGCCGGAGGAGGCGCCGTCCAGGAACACATATCCGAGCCCAGCGGCCAATCCACATGCCAGGATGACGGCCAGCCACATCCTGAGCACAGCCGAGCGCTCCCAGCCTCCCTCGACGAGGGTCGTGGTGGCCGCGATGCCTTCAGGGATGTTGGAGACGAAGACGGCCACGAGCATGGCGACACCGATCTCCCCGGTCTGGACCAGGCTCAGGCCCAGCACTGCGGTCTCCGGCACACCGTCGAGAAGCGCACCGAGCAGGATCGACAACCCCGAAGCCTCCTCATGACGATCCCCGGCGTCCTTGGCGCGTCGTCGCTCGAAACGCCCGATCAGGATGTCGCCGAGCGTGAAGGCGGCGGCGCCGGCGAAGAACCCGAACAGCACACCCCCGGACCCACCCCCAACGATGGCGGCCTCGGCCACCAATTCGAACGAGACGGCGCTGAGGAGCACGCCCGAGCCGAATGCCATGGTCAGGCCGAGACCTCGAGGGTGCGGAGGGCGACGCAGGGCAATGACTGCCCCGAGCAGCAGGAATCCCGCCGCGAACAGACCCCACAGAAGGGCTTCGGCCATGGCGATCAGACTATGGACGTGACCACGGCGCCGGTGGCAAATGCCAGCAGCCAACTCGCCAGCGAGCCGACAAGGACGTACTCCGGATCGATCACCGCGGGTTTGGCACTGATCTCCGGAAAGCGGAGGATGCTCTTGGCAGCCACCACCAGCCCGGCCGCTGCCGCAGCACCGATCAACATCAGGACGTAGATGAGCAGGCGCTCGAGCACGCCGATCCAGCGGCCCGCCTTGTTCTGGCTGGGTGGGGCCTCGTGCCGGGCGAGGCGGAGCACCTGGCGCACCACCCAGTTAGAGGGCAACGTGAGAAGCAGCCCCCCGCCGACCACCAGAGCCACCGACTCCCAGCTCATGTCCCGGGAATCAGGGGCAGGACACCGATGTCGCGGGAGGCGACCAAGGCCAGGACCCCGTGGCTGGTGGCTCGACGGCTCACCGAGCTTTTGTTGATTCCGAGCTCATCGGCGAGATCGGTCTGGCTCTCCCCGGCCATCAGACCGAGTGCGATCCGGGAATCCACTTCGTCGAAGCCATCGAGCACGGTGTCCCGAAGCAGCAAGTAGTTGTTGAGCAACGAGTCGGCCGGGGTCTCGGTTCGGACCGCGGTGCGACGGCGCGGCCCCCGTCCGCGGCTCGACCGATCGACAGCCTCGATGGCATCACGTGCCCGCCACCAACAGGGCCCATCCTGACCGAACGGTGTTCGCTCCGGGTCCTCGGCGATCAGCTCGCCCCATCCGATCCCGATCCGGAGACGGATCAACCCGGTTGCCCGAAGATGGAATTGCAGCGAGGCCTCGACCGCCTCGGCCAGGGTTGGATAGCGGGCCTGGAACTCATCACCGATGGTGAAGGCCGGGCCCCCACCGATCTGATCGGCCACGCTTCGGAACACCGACTCCATCTCGCCCTGGAGACGGGCACGATCGGAGGCTCGACGGGAGGCGATCATGTCCCCGATCAGAGCTGCCGACCAGACCGTAGGTTGCGCCATAAACGCAACTCTAGTCTTGATGCACTATAAATGCAATATTGTTGCACTGTTATCCACACTACGATGTAGTTGCGGTCAGGAGACAACCGCAACGGGCTGCGCACCCGACCCTAGACCGGGTCACCGACAGAAAAAGCCCGATGTGGCTCAGATCTGTGTCAATGGGGAGAGGCGATGAGAGCCTGCACCGGTGCGGCCCAGGCTCGCCTGACCCATGGTCGGGGAAGGGGCGAGCCCCGGGGGCGTGGTCACTGGTCAGCCTCGGCGAGCACCGAGCGGACCTCGAACTCCCCTACCGAGTATTCCATCTCGGCCGCCCGCGCGGCTGCCTTGAGATCGGTCTCCGCCTGGCGGATCAAGGCGAGTGAATCGGGGGCGGCGGTTATCGAGACCGAGATCACCTCGGCTGCCATCGATGCCCTTGCATCCGATTTGGCTTTCCTGACCGCGGAGAGGATGGCGCCGGTCAGGTCGAGGACCTTGGGATCACCGGCGAAGGCCCCCAACTCCTCGACACTGGGCCAGGGGGTGAGATGCACCGATCCCTCCCGCCACCATGACCACACCTCCTCGGTCACGAACGGGAGGAAGGGGGCGAACAAGCGCAGATAGACGCCCAGGGCCAGCTGCAGAGCGGCGTGGGCCGAAGCCCCTGCCACACCGCCCTCATATGCCCTCCCCTTGATCAATTCGAGATAGTCATCAGTCCAGTTCCAGAACGAGCGCTCGGCAACCT
>JBFYOJ010000214.1:0-14793 GCA_041303885.1 Acidimicrobiia bacterium
GAGCATGATCGGTGGCCGGTTGACAAAGGCACGAGCGACGGAGACCCGCTGCTGCTCGCCACCGGAGAGCTGCCGGGGATAGCGGTGGGCCATGTCTGCGAGACCGACGAGGTCGAGGACCTGGTCGACCTGCGGGCCGATCACCGAACGCGGCCGTCCCAGCACCTCGAGGGCAAACCCGACGTTCTCGCCGACGGTCTTGTTCGGCAGGAGCTTGTAGTCCTGGAAGACCGTCCCAACCGAGCGTCTCAGGTATGGGATCTTCCACTTGGGGAGGGTGGTGATGTCCTTGCCGGCGACCCAGATCTTGCCGCGGGTCACCGGCTCGTCCCGAAGCATCAATCGGATCAGAGTCGACTTGCCCGACCCTGAGGCGCCCACCAGGAAGACGAACTCGCCCTTCTGGATGTCGAGCGACACGTCATGGGCGGCAACGGTGCCGCCCTCGTAGACCTTTGTTACGTGATCGAGTCGAATCATGGGAACACAGGGAGTGTCGCAGTCATCATCGCTTCAGCTGCGGAAAAGGACGGTAACGACGGCCCCCGCCTACGCGGAATCAGCCCGTCGCCTCGTGGTTGGCCCGTCTCCAACGGAGATAGGCCTCGACGAAGCCCATCAGGTCCCCGTCGAGCACGCCCTGGACATTGCCAACCTCGTGGTCCGTGCGTAGGTCCTTCACCATTTGATAGGGCTGCAGAACGTAGGAGCGAATCTGGCGGCCCCAGGCAGCCTCGCCTTGCTCACCCCGGATCTGATCGAGATGGGCGAGCCGCTCCTGACGGGCCCGTTCGGCGAGGCGCGACTGAAGGATCGCCATTGCCCGCGCTTTGTTCTGGAGCTGGGAGCGCTCGTTCTGGCACTGGACGACGATCCCCGTCGGGAGGTGGGTGATCCGCACTGCCGAGTCGGTGGTGTTGACATGCTGTCCGCCGGCGCCCTGTGACCGATAGGTGTCGATCCGCAACTCGTCCTCGTCGATCTCGAGCTTCGCCTGGTCGCCCAGATCGGGCACCACATCGACGCCGGCAAAGGACGTCTGTCGCCGGGCATTGGAGTCGAACGGGCTGATGCGAACGAGACGGTGAACACCTCGCTCCGATTCCAGGGTCCCATAGGCGCGATCCCCCTTGACGGTGAATGTCACCGACTTGACCCCTGCCTCCTCCCCTTCGGTGACCTCTTCGACCGTGTAAGTGAGACCGACGTCGGTTAGGAACCGCTGGTACATCCGAGCCATCATCTCGGCCCAGTCCTGGGCGTCTACCCCCCCTGCCCCAGCATGGATGCTGAGGATGGCGTCCGCCTCGTCGTACTCGTCGTAGAACAGCGACTCGAGCTCGAGAGCATCGAGTTGACGGGTGACGTCTGAGAGCTCGTCGAGCGCCTCTCTCCGGGAGGCCGGGTCCTCGGCCTCGTCGGCGAGCTCGAGAAGCACTTCGGCGTCGTCGATCTTGGACGACAGGTTCGCCACCATGTCGAACAAGCCCTCATATCGAGCCAGGCGCCGGCTGACCGTGCGCGCCTCGTCGGGGTCATCCCAGAGGTCGGGCGAGGATGCCTGCTCACGGAGATCGGAGAGCTCGGCCTCCTTGCCCTCCAGGTCGAGGAAGCGATGGGCGTCGACCAGCCTCTGCCGTAGGTCGGCGAGCGTCGCCTTCGGGTCGGATATCTCGAGACTCATGCGTAGAACGTAGGACGTGGGACGGAGAACGGTGGCATGGAGCTGCCCTCAGGCAACTCCATGGCACCTCTTGTACTTCTTGCCGGACCCGCAGGGGCAGGGATCGTTACGGCCGATCTTGTCCGAGACCACCACCGGCTTCTTCGCACCGTTGCCGGTGGGATTGGGGGCGACCCGCTGCGGGGCGGTCTTGGGCTGGGCGAGCTCGACATGGAAGAGATAGCGAACCGCATCTCTCTTCACCGAGTCGATCATCTCGGTGAACATGTCGTAGGCCTCGCGCTGGTACTCCGACAAAGGATCGCGCTGGCCCATGGCTCTCAGCCCGATCCCGGCGCGCAGGTAGTCCATCTCCGACAGGTGCTCGCGCCACTTGTTGTCGATGACGGAGAGCATGACCGAGCGTTCCACACGGCGCAGCACGTCGGTCCCGAGCTCCTCCTCCCGTTTGGCATATGCATCAGCGGCCTCGTCGACGACGTAGTCGACAACGGTGTCGAGGTTCACGGATCCGGTCAGCTTCGACTCGTCGATCGTTGTCGGGTAGTACTGGGTCAGCTCGCGCTGCAATGCCTCCCAATCCCAGGAGGAGCGCGGCACCTCCGCCGAGAACTCTGCTTCCACCACCTCGGTGACCACGGATTCGATCCACTCCCCGATCATGTCGTCCCCCGACGTCCCCTCCAGGATCGATCTACGCCAGTCGTAGATCCGCTCACGCTGGACGTTCATGACCTCGTCGTACTTGAGGACGTTCTTCCGAATCTCGAAGTTTTGCGACTCGACCTGGCGCTGCGCTCTCTCGATCGCCTTGGAAACCATGTTCGCCTCGATCGGCTGATCCTCGGGGAGTCGAAGCCGGTCCATGATCGAAGTGACCCACTCACCCTGGAACCTCCGCATCAGATCGTCCTCGAGAGACAGATAGAAACGGGACTCGCCCGGGTCTCCTTGGCGTCCCGATCGGCCTCGAAGCTGGTTGTCGATTCGGCGAGACTCGTGGCGCTCGGTGCCGACGACGTACAGACCTCCGGCCCCGATCACCCGCTCCTTGTCGGGCTCGATCTGGGAGGCGAATTCCTCTGTGAGCTTGTGCTCGAGGTCCTGATAGGAGGGATCGTCGGGAGTGATCCCGCGTCGCTTCAACTCGGTGCGCGCCATGCCATCGGGGTTGCCCCCGAGCATGATGTCGACACCACGACCGGCCATGTTGGTGGCGACGGTCACCGCGCCGGGGCGGCCGGCCTGGGCGATGATGTCGGCCTCCCGGGAGTGGTGCTTGGCGTTCAGGACCTCGTGTTTGATGCCGTGGTTGTCCAGGGCCTTGGACAGCTTCTCCGACCTCTCGATCGATACCGTGCCCAGCAGCACCGGCTGTCCCACTTCCGCCCTCGCCATGATGTCGGCGACAACGGCGGCGAACTTCCCATCCTCGGTCTTGTAGACGAGATCGCCTTCGTCGGCGCGGGCAACGGGCCGGTTGGTTGGCACCGCGATCACCTCCAGTGAGTAGATCTGTGCCAGCTCCGGAGCCTCGGTCTCCGCGGTGCCGGTCATCCCGGCGAGCTTGTCGTAGAGACGGAAGTAGTTCTGAAGCGTGATCGTCGCCAGGGTCTGGTTCTCCTCCTTGATCGCCACCCCTTCTTTCGCCTCGATGGCCTGGTGCAGCCCCTCGGAGTAACGCCGCCCTTCGAGAACACGACCGGTGAACTCGTCGACGATCTTCACTTCACCGTGGTCGATCAGATAGTCGACGTCGCGGAGATACAGCTCCTTGGCCTTCAGGGCGGCTTCGAGATGATGGACGAAATCGACTGCGGCATGATCGAACAGGTTCTCCACGCCGAGGACTTGTTCGACACGGGCCACGCCTTCCTCAGTCGTGAGGACCTGGCGCTTCCGCTCGTCGACCTCGTAGTGGAGGTCCTTTTGGAGGCGATTGACGATCTTGGCGAAGTCGCGATACCACCTGGCGCTATCGGATACCCGGCCGGAGATGATGAGAGGCGTCCTTGCCTCATCGATGAGGATGGAATCGACCTCGTCCACTATGGCGTAGGCATGGCCACGCTGAACCCGGTCCTCCGCCCGCATGGCCATGTTGTCCCTCAAGTAATCGAAACCGAACTCGTTGTTGGTCCCGTAGGTGATGTCGGCGTCGTAGGCGGGGTGTCGCTCGGACGGGGCCATCCCATTCTGGATGAGCCCTACGGTGAGACCGAGGAAACGGTGCACGGCCCCCATCCAATCGGCGTCTCGGGAGGCGAGGTAGTCGTTGACCGTGACCAGATGGACACCTGGCCCGCCGAGGGCATTGAGATACGCAGGCATGGTCGATACCAGGGTCTTCCCCTCGCCGGTCTTCATTTCGGCCACCATCCCCCGATGCAGCGCCGCCGCCCCAATGACCTGCACATCGAAGTGACGTTGACCGAGGACGCGCTTGGCTGCCTCGCGCACTGCGGCAAAGGCCTCGACCTGGAGGTCGTCAACGGGCTCGCCTGACTCGATGCGTCTCTTGAACTCGGATGTCTTGGCGGTCAGCTCTTGATCGGAGAGGGCCTCAAACGCGGGCTCTGCCGCGTTGACTGCGGTGACGATGCCCTGGAATTGTCTGAGTGTCTTGCCTTCTCCGGCGCGGAGGACCTTGGAGAGGATTGGCATTTGAGCCCCCATGCTACCGGCGAGCCAGATTTGACCGCATAGGTCCCAGGCCTGGCCATGCAGTCGACGAGCATCGGCAGTGGCGGTCGACCGGCGATCACCTGACGTCGATCAGACCCTCTCGCTGCGCCCACGTCACTGCCTCGAAACGGGACTTGAGGCCGAGTTTGTCGAGAACATTCCGCACGTGATTGCGGACGGTGTTCTCCGAGATGAACAGCTCCGAGGCGATCTCCTTCGAGGTCTTCCCGGCGCCAACGTGAGCGAGGATCTCCAACTCACGCCCGGTCAACTCAGGGCTGCGGGCAACCGCCTCACCGTGGTGTCGGAGAAGATCACGGAGGGCCGCGAAGAGCTTGCCCCCCATCGCGGGCGAGATCGCCGCGCCACCGTCGATCACATCGTGCATTGCAGAGACCAACCGGGGCAATGGGGTGTCCTTGGTCAAGTAGCCGGCCGCTCCCGCCTTGACGGCGGCAAGCAGGTCCTTGGCGGACTCGCTCGAAGTCAACAAGACCACCTTCGTGCTCGGGCTTGCCTTGGCGATGGAACCGACCACTTCGACGCCGGACATGCCCGGCATCAGCAAGTCGAGCATCACCAGATCGGGCTGGTGCTCCCTCGCCATGTCGATGGCCCTCATGGCATCGGCGGCCACCGCCTTCACCTCGAACCCCTCCTGCACGAACGCGGCCTTGAGTGCCTCGCGAAATAGCTCGGCGTCGTCGACGATCACAACCGATGCCATCAACTTCGGCTCCCTGCAGCCGGGTGCTGGTGGTTCATCACAACTCCTGTTCGAGTATCAGTGGACTAGACACCTATCGGCTGAATTCGCCGCGACCACAAGGGCTAATCCTCCGGATCCCAAGGAATTTGTCGCGGAACGCACCGTGGCGCCGGTGGTCACCACGTCATCGACCAGCACATATCGGCCGCGAGGCGGGTTTCGAACGCCGAAACTCGCCGCCGGGCGGGAGTGAATCCCGCCGGCGCGTCTCCGGCTGTGGATCGGAGGAGACAGCAGGTCCCAGAGCGGCACCCCGAGGACTCCAGCCAGTCTCAGCCCTATCTCACGAGCAGGGTCGATGCCAAAGAGGACCTGTCTGGTCCAGGCCCTGGGCACGGGCACGATCGGAAGTGCCGGGACCCTGTCGACGATCATCTCCACGACGAGGTCGGCATAGGGGGTGAGCCCCTGGTACTTGAGACAATGCACGAGCCGGCGAGCGCCGCCTTCGTGGGCGAAGGCGGCGACGAGGCGAGCCCCTCCCTCGAGGATCCGCTCGGGAGCCGGGCGCAGGTCATGGAGACAGTCCGGACAGACAAACCCTCGGCTGGGACGACAACACACCTGGCAGAGCACCCTGCCGACCCTAAGGGTCGGCAGGGACGTTTCTGTCTGCCGGCCCACTTCTTGTTTGCCGGCCGACTTCGGCCTCGGTAACCCTCAGGACGGCGTAGCGAGCGATAATCCGCTATTGCACCTCGGACCGGACAAAGGGCCGGTCGGCCGGGACAACCGCCTCGCGGTTCAGCAGGCCGCCACGATTCAGGAAGTCCCCTCCTGCCAGCCGGATAGATAGGCCACCTGCTCCTCGGTGAGGGTGTCCAGCCCGCCGCCGAGGTGCTCGAGTTTGATTCGGGCCACGTCGGCGTCGATCTCGGTTGGAAGGGTGTAGATCTTCGGCTCGAGATCTGCGGCGTTCGTCGCCAGGTATTCCGCGGCGAGCGCCTGATTGGAGAAGGACATGTCCATCACGTCGGCCGGATGGCCTTCGGCCGCGCCCAGATTGACCAGCCGTCCTTCGGCAGCAACGAGCACACGACGTCCATCCGGGAGCTCGAACTCCTCCAGATTGTCACGAATCCCGCGTCTTGCCACGGCGGCGGCTCGCAGGGAGGCCAGATCGATCTCGATGTCGAAATGGCCTGCGTTGGCCAGGATCACTCCGTCCTTCATCACGTCGAAGTGCTCCTTGCGCAGCACGTGCTTGTTCCCTGTGACGGTCACGAAGACGTCACCAACCCGGGCAGCATCTGCGACGGTCATCACCCGATACCCGTCCATGACCGCTGCAAGGGCGCGCACCGGATCTACTTCGACGACAATGACACTGGCCCCGAAACCATCGGCTCGGTTTGCCACGCCGCGACCACAGTCCCCGTACCCGATCACAACCATGTTCTGACCGGCAAGGAGGATGTTGGTGGCTCTGATGATCCCGTCGATGGCCGACTGACCGGTTCCGTAGTGGTTGTCGAACAGGTGCTTGGTGGCTGAGTCGTTCACCGCGACCACGGGCACACGAAGCGTCCCGTCGGCTGCCATCGCACGGAGTCGGATCACACCGGTGGTCGTCTCCTCGGTCGACCCGATGACTTCGATGTCGCGACGATCGGTGTGCAGGAGCGTCGCCAAATCGGCGCCGTCGTCCATCGTGATCGCCGGTGCGTGGTCGAGGACCGCGTGGATGTGCTTGTAGTAGGTGTCTGAGTCCTCGCCCCTTATCGCAAACACCGGGATGCCCTCGGCGACGAGGGCAGCCGCGACGTCGTCCTGGGTTGAAAGCGGGTTGGAGGCACATAGGATTGGCTCGGCGCCCCCGTCACGGAGCGCCAGCATCAGGTTGGCGGTCTCGGCGGTGACGTGGAGGCAGGCGGCCACCACCAAGCCCTCGAGTGGCCTCTCCTTGGCGAAGCGCTCCCTCACCGTGGCCAGCACCTGCATCCGTCGTCCGGCCCACTCGACCCTTCGGGCGCCTTCGTCGGCAAGTGCAGGGTTGGCAATGTCGTAGTTCATCTCATTCCTTCACTAGGAGTCTCTTCAGTTTTTCGATCGTCTCCACCGGCAGCGGGTCAACCCCTGCCTCCCCCGCCAACATCCAGGAAACCAGGTCTCCGGTGGCCGTGAGCGACATGAGGCGCGCCAGGTCCGACTCACCGGTTGCAGGCACCTCGGCAAGCCATGGCACGGCGAGCTCGGTCAAGGCCGAGGAGTGGTCGATCCTCGCCCTCACCCGGGGATGATCCGATCGGTCCGTCAGCATGACGATCCCGACGGAAGCGCGGGTGAGCGACGGCAATGCCTCCCACCCAACGAGCTCGTTGTGATCCAACTCGGGGAGGACCGACCACCACGCCGGCATCTTGGCGTTCTCGTTGATCTGGGTCTTCCACCGTTGTGCAGCGGTGCCACTGACCGGGCCACCCCCGTAGATGATCGAGATTCGCCCGGCCAGTCCCCGGGCAATGCTCATACCCGTCACCCAGGCGCCCGACCCCTCCGTCGTCGCCGCATCGACCAGGTCCGCCGACTCCCCGAGTGCCGGCAACTGATCCTCCAGCAGACCGAACGAGGCGAGGAGCCGGGCCATCACGCCCACCAGGAAACCCACCGCAGCGCGGGGCTGATGACCTGATGGGACCTCGATCAATGGCCATCCCTCATCTGCCGCCATGTCGGCGAGCCTCCCGCCCGTCGTGACGGCTACGACCGGCAGGCCGGCATCGCCCGCGGCGGTGGCGAGGTCGATGGTCTCCTCGGTGTTGCCGGAGTAGGAGATCGCCACCACAGTCGGCGCCATCCGCTCTGTCCAACCGGGAAGGGGCGAATACCCCTTGTGGACTGTCACTCTCCCCCGGGAACGTGCGGCGAGGGCGGCGCCGAAGTCTCCTGCGATCCCGGACCCACCCATTCCACCGACCAGCACCTCGGAGACGCCACCCATGGCCGGGATATCGATGTCACGGGCCCAGCGCAGCTGTTCGCCCAGGGTCCTGATCATCGCCAGCATGTCACTCATCTGGACCCCCCTCGGCCTCCTCGACCAGCATGATCGGTATCCCATCCCGGACCGGGTAGGCACGGCGGCACTTGGTGCAGACCAGGCGCGATCCCTCCACATCCTCGGTCAGCTCGCCCTTGTCCACGGGGCAGACGAGGATCGCGGCCAGATCGGGGTGGATGAGGCTCATGTTCGATCCAGGAGTATGGACTCGACCCTATCGACCGCCTCTTTGACGGTCTCCGGATTGGCGGCCTCGACATTGAGCCTGAGAAGGGGCTCGGTATTCGAGGGGCGGAGGTTGAACCAGGCATCGCCAAGGTCGATGCTGAGCCCGTCGAGGTGATCGATCTCTGACTGCTGGAAGGCGGACTCGACTCGAGCCATCGCGGCCCTTGGATTCTCCACCTCGAAGTTGATCTCCCCTGAGGAGGCATAACGCTCGACGTCTCGGCGGAGAACCGAGAGCGGCCGCCCGTCTTCGGAGATGACCCTCATCAGGATGAGCATGGCGAGCATCCCCGAGTCGGCGCGGTAGTTGTCGAGGAAGTAGTAGTGGCCACTGTGCTCACCACCGAACACCGCTCCGGACTCGGCCATCACCTGCTTGATGTAGCTGTGGCCCACCCTGGTCCGAATCGGGACGCCGCCCGCCTCCGTGACGATCTCGGGCACCGACCGCGACGTGATCAAGTTGTGGATGATGGGTGCCCCGGGCCGTCGACTCAGCATCCATCGGGCGATGAGTGCGGTGACCGTGCTTCCACTCACCGGGGACCCCTCGTCGTCGATGAAGAAAGCCCGATCGGCATCTCCGTCGAATGCAACTCCCAGATCCGGCTTCTCCCGGGTCACCTTTGCGATCAAGTCCTGCAGGTTCTCCAACTGGATCGGATCCGCAGGATGGTTGGGGAAGGTGCCGTCGGGCTCGAGATAGAGACCGTCGAGGGAAGCACCGATACGGTCGAACACCTTCGTCACGGTCACACCGGCCATGCCATTGCCGCCATCCACGGCGACCCGCAGTGGCCCGATCGTCGATGGGTCCACGATGCCGAGGAGATGGGTGACGTAGTCGTCGACCGCGTCGACCTTCCGGATCGACCCGCGCGCCATCGACTCGGTGGCATTCCCGGCGACCACGAATGCCTTTATCTCCTCGAGCCCGGTGTCGGCGCCGACGGGGGCCGCACCGGCCCGGCAGAGCTTCAGACCGTTGTATTGAGGAGGATTGTGCGACGCGGTGATGACCGCTCCGGGAACACCATGTTTGCCCGAATAGAAGTAGATGAGATCGGTCGGCACCTCGCCCAGATCGATGACATCCGCCCCGGCACCGGTCAGGCCCGAGACCAGCCCCTCGAACAGCACCCCGGAAGATTCACGACAGTCCCGTCCCACCGCGATGTCGCCCTTGCCGACCAGCTCGACGAAGCCGCCACCGATCATGCGATACAACCCGGCATCGAGCTCACCATTGTCAGTGCGCCCGCGCACGTCATAAGCCTTGAAGACGGCGTCAGGATTCATCGGTGCGATGAAGTGTAGGGGTGGGCCTAGGTCTTGCTCATTCCTACACTCCGCGACTCCGATGAGCCCTACCTTCTCGATCGTGGTGCCCGTGTACAACGAGGCGGCCTTCATCCCGGTGGCACTCCCCGCCCTCATCGACGAGATGGATCGCCTGGGCAGGACCTATCGGATCATCCTCGTCGAGAACGGCTCCGCCGACAGGACCGCCGAGGCGGCCCGGCGCGCCGGCGTCGGGAAACCCGTGACGGTCATTTCGCTCATAGAGCCGGACTACGGGGCTGCGATGAGACACGGGTTCCTCGAGGCCGACGGTGATTGGGTGGTGAACTTCGACATCGACTATTTCTCGGCCAGGTTCCTCGAAAAGGTCCTCGCCCTCGACGATGTCGATCTGGTCATCGCCTCCAAGCGTGATCCGGGATCGGAAGACCACCGCCCGCCGATTCGACGGCTCGCCACACGGGTGTTCAATCTCCTTCTGCGCACGATCCTCGACTCGAGAGTGAGCGACACCCACGGCATGAAGGCCTTCCGCCGCGACTTGGTGACGGCGGTCGTGCCGGAAGTGGTGAGCCGCAAGGACCTCTTCGACACCGAGCTCGTGGTGCGGGCGGAGAGGGCCGGATACCGAATTGCGGAGGTGCCGGTGGTGGTCGAGGAGATGCGTGCGGCCAGGTCATCGCTGGTCAAACGCGTTCCCAGGACGATCCGCGGGCTTCTGCTGATCCGAAAGGCCCTGAGGGAGGAACCACTAGGCCTGGCGGCGACGCACGCCCCAGATGGCGACGCCGACTAGCCCGACCAGCCCGATCAACGTGCCGACCTTGCCCCCGGTCTCGGCCCAGGTGTCCTGGAACTCGATGGTCACGTCCTCGTCGGTCGGCACCACGACCATCAGGGAAGGTGCTGCCCGCCACGGACCATCAGCGCCCTCGGCCACCCAATTGGGGAAGTAGGAGACTTTGACCAGATGGGGAATCCCGACGGCCGACGTCGTGAACGAGATACGGTCGTTCTCCAAAACGATGTCGCTGACCGCATCGGCCGGAGTGCCCAGAGCGACATCGGGTCGCTCGTCGATCGACTCGATCCTCGGCCACTCCGCCGGACCGTCGGCGACGACCCACCGGTCGAGATTGTCGACGTCCTCGTACCAGTCCAGCGCCATGTCGAAGAAGCTCGGCAGCATCTGCCCATCTGCCCCGGTGACCGTGTCCGACCCGGTCAGAGAGTCCAGCACGCTGTGCTCGGGGACGTCATAGACGGAGGGGAGCATGGTCGCCGCTTCGACAAGCTGGGTCTCGGGTAGTCGGTAGATCGTGAAGGGGCCGGTGGTGACCAGCTTGGTCAACTCCGAGAAGCCGTCGGCCCGCTCGGTCGCTTCGGGGGTGAACGAGACGTAGTAGGTGACCCCGAAAAGCTCTAGATGCTTGATCCCCCGGTCCATCTCGCCGGTGTGATAGGTGAGCCCCGGGATCGGGTTGGAGGGATGCTCGGACATCTCAGACGAGTTGATGAAGTGGAAGGGAGTGGTGAGGGAAGACTCGAAGAAGAGCCCCTCCATCGATGGATGTGAGCCCTCGGTCCAATACGGGATGAGCATCGGCGACATGGGAGTCCCGAACTCGTTCAAGTCCTTGTTTGCCTCCCAGTGAACCCGACCATCGGGCAGGGCGTCGATCTCCCCCATCAACTCCTCGTACTCCGGCCAACGGGGCTTCGACTCGTATCCCGAGTAGTTCCACTTCGACCAGCCGTCGATGTAGGTCACGCTGGACAGCGACCCGAGGACAACGAGGCTGACCAGGGTCGCGGTCAGAACGGTGCGGGTCGGCATGTTCGGCTCCCAACTGAAAGAGACACCGATCAGCAGGGCACCGGCAAGGCCCACAGGCACCCAGGCCCACACCGGGAACTCGGTCGAATCGATGACCAAGGCGCAAGCCACCACCGTGACCATCGCGATCAGTGCCCGGGGAAAGTGTGTCGAGATCCGAGACGGCAACCTGCGTGAAAGCCAGATGATGGCTGCGCCGGCCCCGACAGCGGCGAAGAATGCGACCCCGAAATACCAGTACGGGAGAAGCCGGCCATTCCACAGTTTCCAACGCTCCCCACCGAACACCCCCGGAAAGAGCTCGGGCATGATGTTGGGAAGCGGGAAGTAGATGACTGGCAAGAGAGTCGCGGCGAGAAGGGGCGCGGATCTCGAGGTGCGGCGGGCCAGCCAGATCGCACCGGGGATGGCGAGGGGGAGGAGCAGCCAGATCTCGACCGGGAAGATCTCCTCCCAGCGGGAGAGAGGTGTCCAGGCCATGTCGGAGGTCAGCCCGATCCGGGCCGCCAGCGGCAGCGCCCAGAAAGCGGCGATCGTGAAGCCCCACACCCAGATGGCGAGCGTTCGCCAGAACCCCTTCCGCCAGGGCAAGACGAACAAAGAGGCGAAGATGATCACGAGGGTGGTCAGCACATGGGAGAGGGCAGTGGCCGCGAGGACCAGGGCAGCCCATTTCAGGTAGCGACGATCGTCGCGGACTGCGCGGATGAGCAGTCCGAGGTAGAAGAGAGACAACGCGAACGACCACGAATAGGAGAACTCCCCGGCCAGAGTCGAGGCAACGTTCCCGCCATAGATCGAGTAGCTCTCGTAGAACGCAAACACGACCCCCGAGCCTGCGGCGACGAGTGAGATGTTCCTGCCGAGACGCATGGAACGGGCCAGGTAGTAGGCAGCCGGCGGCGTGGCGAGCAGTCCGATGACGGTGACGACCTTGAATGCCACCCCGTAGGGGAGGAAAAGGTCGAGCAGGACGATGGTCAGCGAGGGCAGCGGGAAGTAGAAGTAGAACGCGGGAAAGCCGGCAAACCAATCGTTGGACCAGCCGAGGATCCTCCCCTCTGGCAGAAGGGTGTCTCTCAAGAAGGCGGGGCCCAGGACATGGGCACCCATGTCACCACCCGACGGTGTGGTGGACGAGACGATCCACCATGGGTTCATCACCACGAGGATGACCATCGAGATCCCGGCCAGAGTGAGAACGATCGGCCAGGAGCTCTCCCTGGCCAGGGGTCGTGACGACGTCACGCCCGGTGCTGTCGGACGATCTCCAGAACCTGAGAGATGTCGATCTCCACGCCATCGCGGTTCCACCACTTCTCCTCGCAGTTGTGGCAGGCGAAGAAATGCACCTCGGTCCCATCGGGCAGGATGTGCTCTATTTCGATCACATCAGGTTGTGAGCACTGGGGGCAGTTCATCTCGTCTCGACGCTCGGGTAGCCGGAATATCGTAAGGCCAGTTGGCCGCTACAACAACGCATCCTCATCGAGAAGACGGCCGAGATATCTGCTCCTTCTCTTGCCGTCCTCGGTCCAATAGGCGTACCAATAGGGGCCGTGAGGGCACTGCGTGCACCCGGTCTTGCCACATCTCACGCTCTGCTGACGCAGTCTCACTTCGGGCTCGACTTCGCCGGAGAGAGCTCCGGACCGCTGCAGCTGGGCACGAGTCAAGATGAGCAAACGACGGAGGTCGTGCTCGTCGAGATCCCTGACCGCGTCCAACAGATCGCGGTCGAGGGCCATCAGGCCACGGAAAGCGGGGCGAACAGCCGGGTCACGGTGCGGCGATCGGTGAGGGTCCAGCCCTGCGGGGGGATCATTCGGTCGGCATGATCGGCGCACATGGCGTACCCATGCGGCTCCATGCCATTGACCAGATCATCCATCCAGACTGCACTGTCACCATAGGAGAAGGTCATCGCGGCGGCGGCCGGCGAGCCACATCGGGCACAACTGAGAACCATCGGAGGCACGCTAGGAGTCACGCCGCTCCCATTCAAGGACCCAAGGTCCTGAGGGCGTATCGCGGCCTCCCCGGATACACCGTTGCCAATCCGTTGTCGGACACCAGGACCGTGGCCGGCACGGTCTCGATGCCCAGGTCGCGAAAGGCCTCAGGGGAGTCCTCCCATCGGATCTCCGTGAACCCCCCGGGGCCGCCCGTGGCCTGCTCGACGGCCTCCCGCGCCGGCCCACAGTCGAGGCAATTCCCCGATGAGAACAGGTAGATGCCAGGGGCGAGACTGCTGGGACCGGCATCGATGGGCCGGGTCTTCTCCCTACGGCGGATCACTCGAGACGTCACGATCGCGGCCGAGAACGTGACGGCGATCAGCCCGACCCTGAGCCAAACATCACTCATCGATCAGCGGCGCCCCAACGCTGTAGGCGGTTGCGGTCCCCACAGACGTGACCCACATCGGCACCAACAGCCCCTCACCGCTCACGGTGTAGGCGTTGGCAGACGGCGCGATCGATGCGAACTCCAACACCGACCCGGCGTCCACCGGAGGTTGCTTGACGACGGACTGCTGCCCGAGAGCCGTGATGACAACATTCGTCTGCTCCAGCCCCGCGTTGAGCACGACGAGCCGACCGGTCCCACCTTCCGCAAGCCCTGCGCCTGGCAGCAGCCAACGGGAGGCCGTGACGGTCGAGCCCGTCGTCACTGCAATGCCCCCCTCCTCCCCCACCAGACGGAGAAAGACCGCAACTGGCTGGGTCGCCACAACCCGAAAGGCCGATGCCCCTTCTCCGGCCACATCCACACTGATGTCCGTATCGCCATGAGCAGGCACAACGCCTTCGGCAAATGCCTCGACCAGGCCGTCCGGCCCGTACACATCGACCTGATACTCGACATCGCTGCCCACGCCCGTGGAAATGACGATCTCCCCGGCCCCGCCCGACGGGACGGGGACATACCAATCGGGTGCCGGCGCAACGGCGTTCCACAGCGCGACATCGCCGGAGGTCACGATCCGCCCGATTGCCAGGGCGCTGCCACTGGCAACCTGGATGGAGACCGCCAGCGACTCTCGTCCTGGGAGGATCTCGTCCATGTCGACCACAACCGAGGAACGGGAAGGCACGGTGATGCCCCGAAGCTGGGGAGCCGACTCGAGCCCGGACTCGGAGCGCACGGTGAGATCGACCACCGCCTGACCGGAGTAGGGGTTCATCAACTGGATCTCGTGTTCCTGGTCACCGGTCGTGGATCCACCGGCGAGGAGCATCTCCGGAGCGGGAGTCGCAAGACAGGTCTCGTGAGCCACGGACCCG
>JBFYOJ010000215.1:0-3292 GCA_041303885.1 Acidimicrobiia bacterium
CTTCCTCCACCGCCTGTACAAGACGAAGCCGACGATCAGTGGGATGCCGAGGGTCAGGATCAGCATCGGCAGGGTGTAGAGGGCGAAGTTGATTCCCCACGCTCCCACATCCTGAAGCCCGCCCACGAGGCTGCGCAAAGCGTCCCTGGCAACCTCCATGGGCTCCCAGGTGTCCTCGACGATGGGCAGCACGGCCGGGGTCGGGCTGAGGCTGATGTCGAGACTGGCCAAGGCGACAACATCGGCGAGATAGTTGAGTTGCCCCTCGATCTGCTCGATCTGGCCACGGACGATGGAGATCTCATTGAACACCCGGAGCAACTTGTCCGGGTCCGCCTCCGGCTGTTCTCTCACCTCGGTCAGAAGAGCTCGCAGCTCGACCTCCAGGGCCCTGAGGTTCTTCAGCTGAGCTTCGAGATCGACGTATTGCTCGGTCACGTCCTGTGCATCCTGTGACTCGGAGACGACCTTGGTGGCCGCGGCCTTGATCGAGTCCATGGTTGCGGTGAGCTCATTTGCCGGGATCCTCAGCGTCATCGTCACTTCGGGCTGGTCGTCGTCTCCTTCGACCGGGTAGACGTTCGCATTGGCGACAAACCCTCCTCTTGCCTCGACCAGCGCCACGATGCGTTCGAAGGCCTTTCTGGTGTCGTCCGCCTGGAGCTGGAGCTGTGCCTGGCGTATCACCTTTCGGTCCTCTGTCACATCGAGGTTGACGCCGATGGCGCCCTCCTGATCGTCGGCCGCACCGTTCCGATATGCCTCCGCCGCGGCCGCTGTAGTGACCGGCGCCTCAGTCGCGTCATCCCCTCCGCCAAGATCGGCGAGCATTTCCTCACCAGCATCACCCCCGCAAGCGGCGAGCGTGAGGCCGAGGATCAGGATCATCGTGAATCGCTTCATGGGTCTCTCCTCTGTTTGCGCCCCTCGGGGCTCGACGGTTGGACGCGACAGAGCCGCGTTCGGTTCCCTGGGGGAATCACCGGTAACGTTCCGGTGATGAGAAGTGGCCCGTTGCGGGTGCTGGAGATCTATGGGGATCCCACAGACTTCGGGCGAATCCACGGTGCCGAATGCCAGGCCCTGATCCGTGGCTATCTGGACGAGCGTCTCGGTCTATCCGGTGACGCGACCTGGGCAGGGCGGGCTGCCGAGGCGAAGACGGTGCTCCATCTCGCCGAGGCGACCCTGGGTCACCACCAGGAGTACTCGGCCAGTCTCTACGAAGAGATGCTCGCCCTGGCTGAAGCCGCAGGCATCACACCGGCCGAAGCGGTGGTGGTTGGCGGGTTCACCGATCTGGTCGACGTCGTTCGGGCGCACGACGGCTGGGCTCCGATCGAGGACGATTGCACGGCAGTCCTCGATCCCGGCCACGGAGTACTTGCCCAAACCTGGGACATGCACGCCTCGGCGGGTGAGTACGTGGTGATGCTCAAGCTCGACCCCCTCACCGGCCCTGCGGCGGTGGTGCAGACCACAGCCGGTTGCCTGGGTCAGATCGGGATGAACGAGGCGGGCATTGCGGTCGGTATCAACAATCTGACCTCGATCGGAAAGCCGGGCGTCACCTGGCCGTTCGTGGTCAGGAGGGCGTTGGAGGCGGCGACCCTGGATGCGGCCATCGCTGCCGTGCTCGATGCCGACCTGGCCGGCGGTCACAACTATCTGCTCATGGGACCGGATGGGAATGCGGTGAACATCGAGGCAATGCCAGGGTCGGTCAGGGTCGATCGGGTGGCAGACCAGCCGTTCGTCCACACCAACCACTGTCTCGACGATGGCACCCGGTTGGAGGAGGGGGCCCGTACCCCCGAGCATGTCGTGGGGAGCCAGGCCCGGTTGGAACGGGGGCTCGAGCTGGCTCAGGATCTCGAGGCATTCTTCGCCGACCCGGCGATCGCCCGTCACGCGGCACAGCCCCACGATGTGGCCACCTGCGGAGCCGTGATCATCCGGCCGGGGGAGCGCCGGCTCGATTCGGTCTGGGGCATACCCGGCGAGGTCCCATGGGAGACGTTCCGTCTTTGAGCGATGTGACCATCGTCAACCTGGAACGGCACATGGCGGGGGAGCTCGAGCAGATCGAGCTCACCTGCTTCCCGATGGCCAACCCCGATGATCTTCTGTCGAGGGCGGACATCGCCGCCTATGCCGACGTCTTCCCGGAGGGCTACTTCGTGGCGATAGTCGACGGGCGAGCGGTGGGAATGGGAGCCGGCATCTTCCTCGACTTCGACTTCGAGCACCCGCAACACACGATCGGTGAGATCACCGGTGAGCATCAGTGCGGCAACCACGATCCGGAAGGGGAGTGGTATTACGGCACGGACATGACCGTCCTTCCCGAGTACCGGGGACGCGGGATCGGCAAGAGGCTCTACGAGGTGCGCAAGGCCCTCGTCATGAGGGAGGGAAAGCGCGGGATCATCGCCGGAGGCGCACTGCCGGGGTACTTCGAGCACAAGGCGACGATGTCGATCCAGGAGTACGTCGACAAGGTGGTCGCCGGCGAGTTGACCGATCCCACGTTGACATTCCAGATGTCACAAGGCTTCGAGGTGCGAGGTCTTCTGGAGAACTACATCGAGGACGAGTCCGACGATGGTTGGGCCGCTCTGATCGTCTGGGAGAACCCTGAGTACGATCCGGCAGGGACGCTACCTACGATTGCGACGTGACCCAGGATCAACCACCTGTCGACAGCGACCAGCAGATGTGGCGGGTCCTGTCGCACGCTTCGGCCTTCGTCCAGGTGTTGGGGATCCCGTCCCTGGTCGGCCCCCTGGTGGTGTGGCTGATGAAACGCGAGGACCCCGTGGTCGAGCCTCATGCGCGGGCTGCCCTCAACTTCCAGCTATCCCTCCTGATCTACTTCGTCGCAGGGATCGTCCTGGCCTTTCTGGCAGCGATCACGCTCGTCGGGTTGGTCCTGACCGTGGTGATAGTGGTGGCCCTCATTGTGCTTCTGGTCCTCGAGCTGCTTTTTGCCCTGCTCGCCACGATCGCCGCCTCCAATGGCCAGATGTACGAGTACCCGATGAGCTTGAAGCTGATCAAGGGTTGAATGTCGGCCGGGGCTGCCGCCTCAGCCCGCCGTCGTCCGCTCCGCCATGCCGTTTCATGCCGGCCGACTTCGCCCTCGGTCCGGCCGGTCGCCTTCTCGTCGGGAACGTTGTCGTGACCTGGCTCCTTGGGCGAACAGACGCCTGTCGGCCGGGGCTGCCGCCTCAGCCCGCCGTCTTCCGCTCCGCCATGCCGTTGAGGATTTCCAGGACCACCCGGTTGGCCA
>JBFYOJ010000216.1:0-6594 GCA_041303885.1 Acidimicrobiia bacterium
GATTGTGGCCGGCTGGGATCTCCTCGTCGAGGTCGTAAAGCTCCAGTCGCTCCGGCCGGAGGGCGAGTGTGAGCAGACCACCGGTCTGCACGTCGGAACCGGGAATCCCGATCTCCACTCCCGTGCCGAGACGCGCCAAGTTGGGCCCGCTGACGGTGATGTCGAGGAGATTGATGTCTCCGATGAAGTCGGCGACGAATCTGGACGTGGGCCGCTCATAGATCTCCTGGGAGGGTCCCACCTGAAGGAGACTGCCCTCGTTCATGACCCCGATCCGATCGGACATGGTCAGCGCCTCTTCCTGATCGTGTGTGACGTAGATGAATGTGATGCCAACACGGCTCTGCAGGTCCTTGAGCTCGACCTCCATCGCCTGGCGAAGCTTCAGGTCGAGAGCCCCGAGCGGCTCGTCGAGCAGAAGGACCTCGGGCTCGTTCACCAACGCCCGGGCGAGTGCGACCCGTTGCTGCATGCCACCGGAGAGCTGGCTGGGGCGGGCGTCGGCTCGCTTGGAGAGCTGGACCTGATCCAGGACTCGGGCCACCCGCCGTTGGATCTCCGACTTCTCTACCTTCTTCATGTTCAGCCCGAATGCCACGTTCTCGACCACCGACATGTGGGGGAAGAGCGCGTACGACTGGAACACCGTGTTGATCGGGCGCTGATTCGGCGGTTTCAGCCCCATCTCGGCACCGTGGACCCTGATGCTGCCCTCGGTCGGGAACTCGAAGCCCGCGATCATCCGCAGCGTCGTTGTCTTCCCGCATCCGGAGGGGCCGAGCAGCGAGAAGAACTCGCCGTCGTTCACAACCAGGTCGATGCCGTTCACCGCGATGACATCGTCACCGAATCGCTTGGTGACACCCACGAGCTCCACTGCCGGTTTGGCCATCAGTCCTCCTCGAAAGCCACCCGTCCTCCGACGACTGTCATCGCAACCGAAGCCTCATGGATTCTCCCGCCCGTCATGGGATCTCGGTCCAACATCACGAGGTCGGCGAGCCTACCCACGGCCAGCGTGCCGCTGACGTCGTCACGATGGTTCACGAAGGCCGATCCGGCCGTGAACCCGGTCAGGGCATCGAGGAAGGAGATCCGCTCGGCCGGGTTGAAGATCGGGAGGTCGGGCTCATCGTGGTTGAGACGCGTCACCGCGGTGTCGACCTGATCCATCACGTCGGCCGTTGAAACCCCCCAATCGGAGCCCATGGCGAGTGTCGCCCCTGCTCTGAGCAGGCTGGCAAAGGGGTACTGCCACATCGAGCGCCGCTCGCCCAGGAACGGTCGGGTGAGCACGAGCTGGTCGACACCGTCCTGTGCCCACAATGCCTGGGCATTCGCCGCCACGCCGAGCCGCCGAAACCGTGGAAGGTCTTCAGGGTGGATCACCTGAACGTGACTGATGTTGTGCCTTGCGTTGCTCCAGCCATTGGCCAGGCGCGCCGCCTCGACTGCGTCGAGAGCGTTTCGCACCGCACCCTCGCCAATGGCGTGGAAGTGGCAAGAGAACCCGCGACGGTCGAGCTCGGTGACGATCTCCTTCAGTTGCCCCGGCTCGATGAAATCGATGCCGAGCAGATCGGTCTCTCCACCACTGCCGTCCTGGTAAGGCTCCAAGAGCGACGCGGTCAGATTCTCGACGACGCCGTCGAGCATCAGCTTCACCGCCACTGCCCGGTAGCTGCCGAGTGGCTCGGACCGCATCCGCTCGAGCTCCTCGATCTGCTCCATACCGCGACCGCGGTCCCACCACATCGCCCCCAATGCCGTGGCGATCAGGTCGCCCGAGGCAGCCAGAGAGCGGTACAGCTGGTGGGTCTGGAGGTCGACGTGGGCGTCCTGCCACGCAGTCACCCCCTTCGACAGCAGATACTCCTGGGCAAGGAGCAAGCCCTGGCGTCTCTCTTCCTCGGTGTCCGCGGGGACGAGTCTCTCCACCAGGTGGGCCGCACCCTCGTGGAGGGTGCCCTGCGGCTCCCCATCGGGAAGACGCTCGATCCGCCCGTCAGCAGGATCAGTTGTTGCCGCGTCGATGCCGGCAAGCGCCAGGGCACGGCTGTTGACCCAGGCGCCATGACCATCCGCGTTGTACACCAGGACGGGGCGATCGGGAACGACGGCATCGAGAAGCTCCTTGCCGGGGCAAGCCCGCGGGAACCAGGTCTGCTGCCAGCCTGCCCCGATGATCCAGGGCAAATCCGGGTTGTCGCTGGCGTATCGGCCGACGAAGGCGACGGCATCGTCGGCATTCCTGCACCCGGCGAAGGAGCAGCGCAGCAGATCCAGCCCGCTGCTCGTCGGATGGCAGTGGGCATCCTGAAACCCGGGTGTCAGCAACCGCCCGGCAAGGTCGATGACCCGGTGCGCCCGACCGGCCTCCTCGATGACCTGGCTCTCCCCTCCTATGGCGCTGATCCGATCTCCGGTGACAGCCACGGCCCGTGCGAATGACCGGGCCGGATCGGCCGTGAACACCGGGCCGTTGACAAATAGGAGATCCGCTGGCATCGGACCGGGCAGCGTAGCCCTTCCCACCCGCCGCTACCCTTGCCCCCCATGTCTTCGTTCTGGCACCCGTTCGCCGAGATGGCCAACGTTCAACACGCACCATTCATCATCGACCGGGGAGAGGGGATCTACGTCTACGACGAGGCCGGACGGCGCTATCTGGACGCGGCCGCCTCCCTCTGGTACATGAACCTGGGCTATGGCCGCGACGAGGTCGTCGACGCAATGGACGCCCAGATGCGCAAGCTGCCGGCGTTCCACGCCTTCATCGACTACGCGACACGGCCCCCGATCGACCTGGCCAATCGGATCGCGGCGGTCTCCCCCAATCCCGACTCGAAGGTTTTCTTCGGCTCGGGCGGCTCGGACGCCGTCGACACCGCCGCAAAACTGACCAGGCGCTACTTCAACGCGATAGGCCAGCCGGAGCGCACCGTGTTCATCTCGAGAGAGTGGGCCTACCACGGGATGCACCCCTACGGAACGTCACTGGGCGGAATGGAGCCCAACCGGATCGGGTACAGCGGGGACCTCGTCGCTGACATCGTGATCGTTCCCCACGACGACGCCGAAGCGGTCGACAAGGCGATCGACCATGCCGGTGCGGAGCGAATCGCGGGCATCTTCGTCGAGCCGGTGATCGGCGCCGGAGGTGTCAGGCCGGTCAGCCAGGACTATCTCACCGCAGTGCAGGCGTCGATCAAGACGGCCGGCGGCCTCTACATCTCCGATGAGGTGATCACCGGGTTTGGCCGCGCCGGAGACTGGTTTGCCGCCAACCGGTTCGGGCTGGAACCCGACCTGATCACCTTCGCCAAGGGAGTCACCTGCGGCTATGCCCCCCTCGGTGGCGTGATCGCTTCGCCCACGGTCGCCCAGCCGTTCTTCGAGACCCCGGGTCTGATGTTCCGCCACGGTTACACCTATTCGGGCCACTCGACCGCATGTGTGGCGGGTCTCGTCGTCATGGACATCATCGAACGCGAGGGCTTGCTCGAACGGGCCGCAGCCCTCGAGGATGAGCTATACCAGGCACTCCTGCCGCTGGAGGAGCTTCCCGCCGTGGACCACATTCGTCGCGGCGTCGGAGCATTGGCCTGCGTTCAACTCGCAGTGGGAGACGACGACACCCTGCCCGGTCGTGCGGCGGCCGCCTGCCGCGCGGCGGGGGTCCTGACCCGCGCTGTCGGCGGAGGGGGGCTCCAGGTCTCCCCGCCTCTCGTCATGACCTCCGAACAGGTGACGGAGATGGCCGGCCTGTTCCGGTCCGGCCTCGAAGGTCTGTGAAGCAAACCCCGTTCTGGGTCGACGACTTTCCCCGACCCGACGGAATCGCATCGGAGCTGCCCGGGGAAGCGGACGTCCTCATCGTCGGGTCGGGGCTCACCGGCCTGTCTGCGGGCCTCCGCTTGGCCCGTGGCGGGCGGGCGGTGGTGGTCGTCGATGCGGCCGAGATCGCCTCGGGAGCGTCGTCGATGAACGGCGGCATGGTCTCCCCCGACATCAAGGCAGGGATCCCATACATATTCGACAAGTTCGGGCCTGAGCTCGGGCGCGAGATGTGGCAAGCGACGGTGCGCTCCGTTGAGATCGTTTCTGAGCTCGCTGCGTCCGAGTCGATCGACGCCCGGATTGTCCGCGGGGGGATGGCCTGCGTCGGGGCCGGTCCGGCAATGAAGGCGAGCTACGACAAGACCGTCTCCTGGTACCGCGAGCACGTTGGTGTCGAGTGGGAGGTGCTGGGACCGGAACGTGTCGGCGAGGTGGTAGGTGGGGATCATTTCACCAGCGCCCTGTTCGAGCCCGAAGGCTTCGGCATCCACCCGGCGCGATTCGTGTTCGGCCTCGCCGAGCGTGTGGCCAGCGCCGGTGGGGCGCTGGTGGGCGGCTGTCCGGCGCTCTCGGTCGAGTCCGATGGGACCGGGTTCCGTGTCGTTACCCCCAAGGGGGTGGTGCGCGCCGGTGATGTCATCCTCGCCACCAATGGGTACACAACCGCGCAGCCATTGCCGGAGCTGGCTCGAAAGGTGGTCCCGATCGGCTCGTACATAGTCGTGACCGAGCCTCTCGGAGACCGTGCCGCCGCCATCTTCCCGCGCGGCTCGATGACCTACACCAAGAAGCGCCTGCTCAACTACATGAGACGCACTCCGGACGACCGCATCCTGATCGGAGGCAGGCGCAACCTGCACACCGGGCTCGATCTCGAAGAGTCGGCTGCCGATCTACGGCGCCAGCTCCTCGGGTTCTTCCCCGAGCTGGCCGGGGTGACGATCACCCATGCCTGGGGGGGAAAGCTCGGTGTTACCTTCGACCTGGTGCCCCACATCGGCCAGGTCGATGGCGCCTGGTACGCGCTGGGCTACGCCGGGCACGGAGTAGGGCTGTCCACCTTGATGGGCCACGAGCTGGGAGGCATGCTTCTCGGTGAGGATCGGCCGAGCGTGTTCACCAAGGTGCCCCATCCAACACGGTTCTACTACCAGGGCAATCCGTGGTTCCTCACCCCGGCATCCATCCTTTACCGGACGCTCGATCGACTCGGCCGATAGTCTCCGCACCCATGAGCTTCCCTCAGACACCGGGATACCCGGAACAGAGTCAGGCAACAACCGCCCTGGTGTTGGGCATCCTGGGCATAGTCTGCTGCCAGGTCCTGGCCATCGTGGCCTGGGTCATGGCCAACAACGAGTTGGAAGGTATTCGCGCCGGCCGGAGGAACCCGACCAACGAAGGAACGGCCAACGCCGCCCGCATAATCGGGATCGTGGGCACCGTCCTCCTCGCTGTCGGAGTGATCTTCGCCATATTCGCCATTGTCGGAGGGTTGCTCGTGCTTCCTTGGGCCTCGGAGATGAGTCCGTGACCCATGTTTGGAGGCACCGGCTGACCCTGGCGGCGCCCGTTGCGGTCCTGGGCCTTCTCGCCCTTCACGTGCCCGGCGACGATGACCCGACCCTCTGCCCATTCGCCCTCGCCACCGGTATCGCATGCCCGGGCTGCGGCATGACACGCGCGGCCGCCTACCTGATCAGAGGGGACTGGACCACCGCTATCGATTATCACCCACTGGTGCCGCTGATCGCCGTCCTCGCCCTCGGAGCATGGGGCTGGTATCTCCTCCGTCGATCGGGGCGGGTGGATCCTCTCCCGACCCGGTGGATGAACGCCATCCTCATCGGGACGGGGCTCATGCTCCTTGGCGTATGGGCGGCTCGGATGGCGAGCGGGACACTTCCACCGGTCTGACCCGTGTCCGGAACACCCATGCGGTGAACGCTGCACCTAGCGAGCACAACCCGATTGTCATGGGCAGCAGCCACTTCGAGTTGGCGAGCAGGGCAAGGCTCTCCCCGAGCGGCGCCCGCCCACCGTCGGGATCGACGATCCACGATCCGATCTTGAGCAGGACGGCGAACGACAGGGACCCGAGGGCGAATCGGGTCAGCAGGCTGCGCAAGGCTCGCATCCGATCCGGTGAGGACAGCACGTAGGCAGAGCCCGCCACGGTCATGAGCAGGATCCCGAGCAATGCCCCTATCCCGAGAGTCGATGCGAGAGGCGAGGACCTGCCCAGCAGCGGTCGGTCCGAGGGGCCCCGGATCACCAATGGGTCGAGGTCATCGAGAGCCGCCTCGACATCCGCCGCCGATACAGGCACCCCGGCGTCGTTGAGGCCGGCGGCAATTTGCGCCGATGAGGGCAGGAGGATGGCTGCGACGTCGACCGAGGATCCGGAGGGGTCGGCCGAGGCGGCGGCCGCTACCCCCTCAGCCACGACATCCTCGATGAGCGGCTGGACTTCGGAGTCGGTCAGGACCTGGCCCGCCGTGTCCGACGCGGTGACCGGGTCGACGCCCGAATCGACCAGCTCGTCCTCCATCCAGCCGGCGATCCGCTCCGCCACCAAGTCACTGGTCGCAAGGGGTGTCAGCGACTCGGCGAGTTGATCCGTGTCGACGACCACGGCCCGGCCCCATAGACCGAGCAAAAGGACAGTCGACCCGAGACCGAACAACCAGCCCGAGACACCCTTGACCAGGTTACGTCGGCGCCTCGAGGGGCTCATTTGATCACGAGAGCGGG
>JBFYOJ010000217.1:0-7455 GCA_041303885.1 Acidimicrobiia bacterium
TGGATTCCAGGACTTCATTGATCGGGGCCATCCCGATTCCGCCCGGTGATCCTTTGGAAACGGTCCTCGTTTCTTCAGGTGGTCCGGTGGAATTGAAAGATCTCGAGCTGGAATCGGAGACACTCCAGGCGCTCAGGTCGGCGGGTGTCGAGCTCATCGTCCCGCTGATCGGCCAGGGGGAGCTGATCGGAGCTTTGTACTTGGGCTCGCGGCTGTCCGACCAGCCCTATTCGACCGACGACCGCCGGCTGCTCGGGAACCTCGCCTCCCAGGTCGCACCTGCGATGAGAGTGGCTCAATTGGTGCATGAACAGCAGGTGGAAGCCAAGGAGAGGGAGCGCATCCAGCAGGAGCTCCAGGTTGCCGCGCTGATCCAGCAGACGCTTCTCCCCAAGGAGCTGCCGGCGATACCGGGTTGGCACGTCGATGCCTTTTACCGGCCGGCACGGGCCGTCGGTGGCGACTTCTACGATTTCATCTCTCTCCAGGACGGGCGTCTCGGAGTGGTCATCGGTGATGTCACCGACAAGGGGGTGCCCGCCGCACTTGTCATGGCCACGTGCCGTTCCATGTTGCGGGCCGCATCTCAACGGCACGACTCCCCGTCCGCCGTTCTGGCCGACGTCAACGAAGCGCTGGTGCCCGAGATACCGCCTGCGATGTTCGTCACATGCCTCTACGCGATCATCGACACCGAGGCAGGTGAGGTGGTCTTCGCCAACGCGGGGCACAACCTCCCCTACCTGCGTCACGATGACGGAGTGAAGGAGCTGCGGGCGACCGGGATGCCGCTCGGGCTCATGCCGGGCATGAGCTACGACGAAGTCCGTTATCAGATGTCATCTGGAGAGGTGATGGTGCTGACCAGTGACGGCATCACTGAGGCACACAACGTCGAAGGCGAGATGTACGGGTTCCCCCGGCTCATGGATCGTGTCTCGAGACAGCCGTCGGACGATTACATGTGCACCGCCTTGATCGATGACCTGGAGTCCTTCACCGGATCAGAGCTTGAGCAAGAAGACGACATAACCCTGGTCGTGGTGAGACGGATCTCATCGGCCCAGGCTGCTGCGTCGGCATTCGAAGGGTCGAGTCAGGTCCTGGCCCGTTTCGCTGTTGCCAGCGAGGAGGGAAATGAGCGGCTGGCCATCGAGAGGGTTGCTGCCGTTATCGGAGATCTCGGTCTGGTAACGAGTCGCCTCGAGCGGTTGAAGACCGCGGTCGGGGAGACAGTCATGAACGCCATCGAGCACGGGAACGACAATCGTCCCGAGCTCGACGTGGACGTCGAGGTCCGATCCACGCCCACTTCCGTGAGTGTTCGCATCTCGGATCAGGGTGGACATCGGTTCATCCCTGAAGCGGAGCGCCCTGACATCGAGGCCAAGTTGGCCGGGGAGCAGACACCAAGAGGCTGGGGGCTCTTCCTGATCGAGCAGATGGTCGACGAGGTGCGATCGGACAGCGATGGGGACTCCCACACAGTCGAGCTCGTGATGAACCGGGAAGGAGATTCCTGATGGAAGACGGGTTCCAAGCAACGGTCACAAGGACCGAGGCCGGCACCGTGATCAACATGACCGGCACAGTCAATCGGAGCGCCAAGGAGGGTCTGGAGAGTGCCTACGAAGAGGCGACAGGATCGCAAGGCCGGGTTCTGCTCGACTTCCGGGACGTCGATTACATCAACTCCACCGGCATTGCGGTGATCGTTGGGGTCCTCGCCATGGCTCGAGCCGCGAACCGCGAAGTCGGGGCATTCGGCCTGACCGAGCACTACCGGGAGGTGTTCAACATCACCCGTCTGGCCGATTTCATGACCATCTATGACGACGAGACCGCTGCCGTGACGGCGGGCTGAGAGGAGAGAGGATGCCCACTGCCAACCTGACCTTGGACGTACGCGAGGTCGCGCCCCGTGTCCGCGTGATCGACATCACCGGAGAGATCACCTCGTTCTCGGAGAAGGAGATCAGCACAGCGCACGAGGAAGCCGCCAGCGGTGGTGTCGACTCGGTCGTGCTCAACTTCGAGGGTCTCGACTACATGAACAGCGGCGGGATCGGGTTGCTCGTGACCACTCTGATCCGGGCTCAGCGCAGCGGACATAGGCTCATGGCCTACGGGCTCAGCGACCACTACCGCCAGATCTTCGCCCTCACCCGCCTCGACGAGGCAATCGAGATCTTCGATGACGAGGCGTCGGCACTCGGAGGGGTCTGAGCCGGGCGGACCGGTGATGAGATCCCGAGTCGCTATCGCTTTCGCGGTGCTGTTGGCCACATGTCCTCGCAGGGCGATCTGGCCTTCGCCGCGTCGACCCTGACCGTGGCCGGTCTGTTCAATCCGGTGCCACGTCGCATCCGGAGAGCGGTGGACTGCCGATTCAACCGCTCGCATTACGACCTGGAGATGGTGGTCGAGGAGTCCTCTTCGTCGCTCCAGGATCGGGTCGACCCGGATGGGCTGGTGAGCGGCTGGGTCGGCGTCGTGTCGAGCACCATGCAACCGTCACATCTCGGGGTCTGGGTGCGTGAGTAGGTGAATCAGCCCTTGAGTGCTGCCCGGGCCGCGTAGTAGCCGCACATGCCATGAACGCCGGCGCCCGGGGGTGTGGCCGAGGAGCAGAGGAACAAACCCTCTCCGAGGCGATATGGCCCGACCGCCCCGAGTTGGAACACCTTCTGCATCCCGAAACCACCTCCGGCGATGTCACCGCCGATGTAGTTGGGATTGTGCGCCTCGAACTCGATGGCGCTCATTGTGTGACGGTCCAGGATCAGGTCCCTGAATCCGGGAGCGAACCGCTCGATCTGGGATTCGATCGCGTCGGTCATGTCGACATCGGACCCATTGGGCACATGGCAATACGCCCATAGCGTTTCCCTCCCTGCCGGGGCCCGGGAGTGGTCGAACAGGGATTGTTGGGCGGCCAGGACGAAGGGTCGCTCCGGATGACGGCCGCTGTGAACCTGGTCCTCGGCCTCGGCCACCTCCTCCCAGGTGCCGCCAACATGAACGGTTCCCGCTTGCCGGCTGTTCTCATCCGACCAGGGGACGGGACCGGCGAGGGCGAAATCGATCTTGAACACCGCCGGCCCGATCCTGCGCGCCGACAGGCCTCTCCGTTGTCTGGGGTCGACCCGATCCCCCCCGATGCGTATCGCAGCCCGGGGCATGACATCGAGGATGACCGTTTTGGCAGGAGGCAGATCGTCGAGCGAGCCAACCAGGCGGCCGGTCTCGACCGATCCGCCGCCGGCGAGGACCACACGGCCCAGGGCCTCGGCAACCTGCTGCGAGCCGCCGCGGACCAGGGGCCATCCGTAGGCGTGGGCCGCCATCGCGAAGAGGAGCGCAACACCGCCGGTCAGGGGGGAGCCGAAGGGGGCGATGGCGTGGGCGGCGAGACCGGCCAGGACTCCCCTTGCCTCCGCCGAGGTGAAACCCCGCGCGATGACGGCGGCGGGGAGGGCGCCCCGGGTGGCGAGTCTGATGAAGCTGGTGGGGTGCCTGGGGATCACCTGCATCGGGCCGAGAAAGTCCTCGATCACGGCGTCGGCCGCTCCGACCAATGGTCCCATGATCCGCATGTAGCGGTCGCGATCCGGCCCGAAACGCTCGGCTGTCTCCTCGACATCCCGGAGCACAACCCCGGCGCGTTCCCCACCAAGGGGGTGGGACATGGGGATCGGGGGCTGGACCCACTCGACATCCAGCCCGAGGTCACGAAAGAAGGGGGAGGCCACTCCGAGAGGATGGATGGCCGAGCAAACGTCATGGTGGAACCCGGGAAGGGTCAGCTCCTCGGTGCGGGTACCCCCTCCGATCGTGTCGGCGAGCTCCACGACGAGGACCCGTCTCCCGGCGCGGGTGAGCTCGGCGGCTGCCGCCAGGCCATTTGGGCCTGCCCCGACCACTACCGCGTCGTACTCAGGCATCGATGTGATTGTGCCCGAGATGCGTTACGAGTAAGTGACCATGACACCACCGAGCCCGGGCTTCCTTCGTAACGATGACGGAACGCAGACCTGGTTGGCTGGGGACATCGGAGAAAGGACCGAGTTGACCGAGCCGAGAGATTATGAGAATTGGGCGCAGCCGGTCGACGCCTTCCATGTCGGGGAAGTCGCCGAAGGCGCCAAGAAAGGCAATGTCGAGGGCCGCAAGCCGACCGGTCCGCTCCAGGGCTTCGGTCAGTTGTGGCAGAAGACCTATGAGGTGAGGGTCCCCGGCCCGACGCCCGAGGAGGTGATCGCCACCTGGAAGGCGAACTTCGGTGAGTTCTGGTACCCGGACAACAAGTTCTACGCCCCGGCCGGAGGGATTGCCCCCGGTGAGGTGGCAGTGATCGGCGGAGGAAAGGGACCGACAAAGATCACCACCGGGGTGAGGGTCATCTACGCCGACGATCGCTCCTGGTCCTACATGACCCCGGAGGGCCACCCCTGGGCCGCGATCATCACTTTCAGCGCTCACGAAGGAGTCGACGACACGACCGTGACCCGGATCCATCTCCTGGTGCGGGCCAACGACCCTCTTTACGAGGCGAGCTTCAAGCTCTACACGTCGAAGCTCGAGGACAGGATCTGGACCTACACGCTCAGCCAGGTGGCGGGTCATTTCGGCGTAGAGGATCCAGAAGTGGACATGACCGTCGCCCTGGTGGACAAGAGACGCCAGTGGAGCCAGTTCTCCAACATCTACAAGAATTCGGCGTTGCGAACCCTGCTCCGGCGTGACTGACTCCTACCCTCGCCAGGAGTGAGCAAGGCCTGGTCACGGCGGCCGTCGGGACCCTGATCGCACTCTGACGCTCGGGTCATCCCATTGGGACGCTGCTCCATTCCGGCGCGCAAATCAGGCCCCCTTGACGGGGGCCTGATTGCTATCCGCTCGGTTGTCGCTTCTTAGAGAAGGACCGCCCTCTTGCGGATATATAGGAACACGAACCCGACCATCACCAGCGTCAGCCCGACCACCATCGCAAAGGCAGACAGTGCGTAGGCGACGATTCCGAGGCCGAGGGCGGTGGTCAATGTCGTGGCGTTGATCCAGGAGGCTCTCGCCTCGTTGGGAACCATGACCTGCTCGCCGCTCTCGTCGAGAACGGCTTCGCCGTTCTCATCCACCTGCGGGATTGTCCGAGGCATCTGCGAGTAATACAGACCGCCGGTGTTCTCGAGCTGGTGGTGCGTGATGATGTCGGACTGTGCCCACATCGTGAATGGTCCCCTCACCGCGGTCTCCGCGATCGCGGCGTCGTCGGGTGTGACAACATCCTGTGCCACGGCCTGATCCCAGGTGTACCACGCGCCGAAGACGCCACCGGCCAAGGTGCCGAATCCCACGAGGAGAGCCACGATGGCGGCGGTGAGAAGTAACCAGGACTTGCGGGGGGCGCTGATCTCCTCCTTCGAAACCAACTTCTCCCGATCGATAGCAGTCATTTGATGCCTCCTGTTTCCTACGGGCCAACTGCCTTATGGGGGGCATCATCGACGCTTGTGAAAGAGTGCACGAGGGTCATAGGCCCCCAAGGGTGTAGGTCCTAGGTCCCTGATCGATAGGGACCTTTCCTCAGATGCAGAAGCCGTCCTCGGTGACGCCCCTGCCGCAGAGCGTGGTCATCTCGACCGTCTTGAGGATGAAGGCCTCGTCCTCGGGTTGACCGAACACGTGGACTCGAAGCCCTCTGACCGCGTCGTCGCCGAGACCGATCACGTCATAGGTGACCTCGCCGAGATCTCCCACAACCGGCGCGGCCGTGAGGACGATCTCCGACCGGGGGTCTTCCTCGGACTCCATGCTCTCTGCCACGATCCGACCGAGCTCGAGCATTGTCTCTGTCGCGGGGGTCTCCCCAAGGTTCTGGACGACGGCGGCCGTCTCGTCCGTGGTTGCGCCCAGGTAGCCGATGTACCGGAAGTTGACCCATCCCTCGGTCCCCTGGTAATCCACTGCGATCCAGAACGCCTGACCCAGGTCCCGGGTCTGGCCCAGGGCGGTCAGCGAGTCGTACAGGGGTGGGATCCCTTTCAGGATGGGCTGGCTCGCTCCGGGGGCGGCCCTCAGATTGAGCACGTCGTCGTGGGCGACCCCGATCACGGCAACGATGTCGCCCTCGGCCGGACCGAACTCGATCGGCTCACCGGGGAGGCCGGTTGTGGTCGAGGTCGGGAGAGTCGTGGAGGTCGTCGTCGGCTGGCCCGTCGTCGACGTCCCCGGCGCCCCTGTCTGGCTGGTAGTGGACGAGGTGACCGTCGTGGCCACGATCGTGCTGGTCGTGGTTGTGGAGCTCGTCGTGGCTGCCTCGCCACAAGCGGCCAGGGCGATCACCAACCCGATGAGCGCAAGCCTTGTCGTTCGCATGGTCATGTGTTTTCCTCCCGTGGGACGAGAAAAGTGTCCGTCTCGGCGACAGTTCCGCCGCTCACTCTCCCTTGAACTCGGGATCTCGCTTCTCCACGAACGCAGCGACCGCCTCCATCAGGTCGTTCGACATCAGATAGGAGGCGTTCCACTGGGCGACGAAGTCGAGGGACTGCTCCACAGTCCTTCCGTCGTTCGCCGCCAGGACCTGTTTCACCCCTCTCGTGACCAGCGGCGCGTTGGCAGCGATCTGCCTGGCGAGGTTCGTCGCTGTCGCGAGCAGGCTCTCCTGATCCGGTGTCAACCGGTTGACCAAACCGATGCGCAGAGCTTCGTCCGGGCCGATGTCCGCACCGGTGAGGGCGAGCTCTGCGGTATGGCCGGCCCCGACGATCGCCGGGAGTCTCTGCAGGGTGCCGACGTCGGCGACCAGCCCCATACGCGTCTCCCGGACCGAGAAGACGGCGTCGGTGGAGGCGAGCCGGATGTCGCAAGCGGTGATCAGGTCCATCCCGGCTCCGAGGCAGTAGCCGTGGACCGCGGCAATGACGGGTTTCGGTGAATCGGCCAGACAGCTCGCGGTTCGCTGCATCCTCCGGATCAGCTGGTAGAGCCGCATGTTCGCAGCCGCTTGTGAGCTCCCCCCCGGCTGCATCGTCCCGAGAAGTGCGATGTCGATGCCGACGGTGAAGGCGGGGCCCCGGCCGGCGAGTATCACCACCCTGACCGAATCGTCCGCGTCGAGCTCGGCCATCGCGGCCGGGATGTCCTCCCACATGTCGGCAGACATGGCGTTGCGCTTGTCGGGCCGGTTTAGCCAGAGAAAGGCAACGGGGCCGTCACGGTCGAGGTCTATGTGCTGGTAGCCCATATGTCGAGCCTATTGGGCGGGGGCGGGGCGGGGATGGCTCAGGAGGTCACTCCGACACCGATCGCCACGCCTCGCGCACCTTGACCCTGCCCCCGTAGCGGAGCAGGGCGCCGGCGTAGATCCGCCCGGCCACGAAGACCAGGCTGATGATGGTGCCAACCGTGATCACGATCGCGGCCAGGTACTGCCAGAGTGGGATCGAATCGAGT
>JBFYOJ010000218.1:0-20416 GCA_041303885.1 Acidimicrobiia bacterium
GGAAGACCACCGAAGAGATCGACAGCCTGCGCCGGGCGTGTGAGCTGTCGGCCCGCGGCCACGAGGAGGCGATGCGCTTTGCGGCCCCGGGTCTCTACGAGTACCAGGTCCAGGCGGCGCTGGAGTACTGGTGGCGTCAGGCGGGAGCCCGGCACAACGGCTACTCCTCGATCGTGGCCTCCGGGGCCAATGCCTGCGTCCTCCACTATGTGGAGAACGACCGGCGGATCGAGGATGGGGACCTGCTACTGATCGATGCCGCCGCTGAGGTCGACGGCTACTCCTCTGACATCACCCGCACCTTCCCGGCAAATGGCAGGTTCACCGGCCCTCAACGCGCCATCTACGAGGTGGTTTACTCCGCGTTCCAGAAGGGCCTCGACATGTCCGCTCCAGGTTCGAGCCTCCGTGCGATCCACGATTCGGCGACCCGGGTCCTGACCGAGGGGATGGTGGAGCTCGGCCTCCTTCCCCGATCGGTCGAGGAGTCCCTGGCCATGCATCACTACAACCAGTTCTTCTTTCATGGCACCGGGCACTGGCTTGGGATGGATGTCCACGACATGGGCACCTACCGGGTGGAGGGTGCGCCGCGCAAGCTGGAGTCGGGAATGGCGTTCACCGTCGAGCCCGGCCTCTACATCGCCCCGGAGAAGGGCGAGATCACTCTCACTCTGCTCGAATACGACCAGGACGAGTGGAATGAGCGGAGGATCCTCGAAGGGCGTGTCGCGGCCGTGGCCAAGGAGGCCGAGGCGAGGGAAGCGGCCGAGAAGATAACCCACTCGATACCTGCCGAGTTCCTCGGGATCGGGGTCCGCATCGAAGACGACGTGGTGATCACCGAGGACGGACATGAGAACCTGACCAGCATGGTTCCCTCTCGACTCGATGAGGTCGAGGCCCTGTGTGCTGAGGCTTCGTCGCTGCCGGTTGGCTAGGCCATCGCGGGAATCGCGTACAGCAGTATCGCGAAGAAGTGGAAGGTGCTTCCCGCGATAACCAGGACGTGGAACAGCTCGTGGTAGGAGAAGGTCCTGGAGAACAGATGGGGCCGCTTCGCAGTGAAAATCACCGTACCCACCGTGTAGCACAGCCCGCCGAGGGTGATGAGAGTCACGGCGCCGGCACCCAACTCGGTCCACACCCAAGGCATCCAGATCAGGGCGGACCAGCCCATGATCATCTGCAGCGTGACGGAGAGACCGGTCTTGATCTCCGGGACGAGCGCCTTGAGCAGGATGCCGGTGACGGCGATCCCCCACGCGATGCCCAGCCCCACCACCAGGGCTGTTCCCTCCAGGGAGGCAAGGGCGATCGGGGTGAAGGTACCGGCGACGACCAGGAAGATCATCGAGTGATCCAACCTCTGGAGCCGTGTCTTCCACTTCTCCTTCCAGGGAACCGAGTGGTAGAGGGAGGAGGTGGTGTACATGGCGAGCAGCGCCATTCCGAATACGAGCGCACCGGCAACCGCTCCGGCCTGACCCCAGGCCCGCTCGAGAAGGAACACCAGGCCGACAGCCGTGGCCAACGCCGCCGAGCCGTGCAGGAAGCCCCGAATCGGGTTCTGCATCCTTCCGAGGGTGGCCCGCTCCATGCCATTCAGGCTATCGGCAGCGCCGGTCAACATGAGAAGGGTCAGATGACCCATCGCTGAGCCGAGGTGCGAGTCGGCGGGGCCGGTACCATGAGAGCACCGCACATGGCGCTTGGACTCCTCTACCGCCTCTACGAGCGAAACCTCGTCAACGGTCTCGATCGGGACCGTCTGCCTCGTCATATCGGCATCGTCCTCGACGGTCATCGCCGCCACGCCCGCGAGGAGCGGCTCCCCACCTACACCGACAGCTACAGGGTGGGAATGCGCCGATTCGAGGAGTTTCTTGGCTGGGCCCATGAGCTCGAGATCCCGGCCGTGACGGCCTGGGTTCTGTCCCGGGAGAACCTTTCCCGCCCCGCCGAGGAGCTCGATCCCTATTTCGAAGTCCTCGTCGAGTTGTTCGGCCGGTTGCCTGCGCTCTGTGCGAAGTACGACATGGGCATCAGGTTCATCGGGAGCCTCGATCTCCTCCCCGATCAACTGGTGTCCGCGGCCAAGACGGCTGAGGAGGCGCGACCGTGGGGGACGCGGCGGTTGAACATCGCAATGGGTTATGGCGGTCGTCAGGAGATCGTGGATGCGGCCAAGGACCTCGTTGCCAAGCTGGTGGCAGATGGGGTCCCCCCGGATGAGATCGGCTCACACATCGATGCCGATTCTCTCGCATCCCACATGTACTCGGCTGACGTCCCCGACCCCGACCTGCTGATTCGCACCTCGGGGGAGTCCCGGCTGTCCGGGTTCCTGCTATGGCAGTCTGCGTATGCCGAGTTCGTGTTCGTGGACGTCAACTGGCCTGCATTCCGCCGGGTCGACTTCCTCCGCGCCCTGAGGGACTTCACCACCAGGGAGCGCCGGTTCGGCAAGTAGCCATATCTGTGGTCATCGGGGCGACCGGTGTCTGTTTGCCTGAGGCTGTGGCACTGGGGCTAAGTGGTTGGGTTTGCCCGGTGTGGACGGGCCGAGGGCAAAGTCGCTCTTTCCCTGGATCGGGGCGACCGGCGTCTGTTTGCCCGAGGCTGTGGTTGGTGAGTCGTGTTTCTTGACCTGCGAGTCAGAATGGGCCGAGGGCAAAGTCGCCCCGCATCAACTAGTGACCATCTCCGGTCGCAGATGGGTCACGTCGCCCAACTGACGCAGTGAGAATCCCCATCCGGTGCTGATCCGGGTCATGGTGACCCGGGTCACCCCGGTATGGGGTTGGCTGAACCGCTCCCACTCCCAGGGCACCGGGTCGAGGCCGAGCAGATGACCGAGCACCACGGCGTTGGTGCCGGCATGGGCGACGACGACCACCCTCTTCTCCGGATCGTCCACATCCCAGAGATGACGTCGCTCGGCATGCATCGGCGTGACCCCGTGGCTGGCGAGGGTCGCTTCGACACCGCTGACCACCCTCTGGTGAAACGCGCGGAACGACTCGCCGCCGGGAAGCCCGTCCCACATCTCCTCCATCGTCCGGTAGTGAGACTCGCGGAAGGCCTTGTCGATCTCTTCTGCTGGCGACCCGTCCCAATCCGGCGGGTTGTTGATCTCCTGGAGCCAGTCGTAGACCTCGGGCACCATCTCGAGCTCGGCGGACACCGGCACCGACGTCTGCAGGGCCCGGTTCATGGAGGACACCCACAGCTCGTCCACGCTCTCCATCTCCGCCAATCGCTGCGCGACGCGCTTGGCCTGCTCGTGTCCTAGGTTGGTCAGGTCGGGGTCATTGCGAGCGATGCGTTCGGGGGTCCAGTCGGGCTGACCGTGCCGGACGAGGAGAAGATCCATAGTCGAACGCTAACGCGCTCGCGGATGGCTCATACGGCCCATCCAGGCAATACGATGGCGCCGTGTCCCGCAAAGCTCTGATCGACCACCTGCGCGTGAACGCCTTGTTCAAGGACGGCCCCTACAAGCTCAGGTCGGGTGCCAAGTCGGACTGGTACCTGGATGCCCGTCTCACCACGCTGAGTGGCGATGGCGCCCCAATCGTTGGTGCCGCCTTCCTCGACTTGCTGGACCCGGAGGTGGTGGCCCTCGGTGGGATGACCATGGGCGCCGACCCGATCGCCATCGCCGTGGCGATGGTCGCCCATCAGCACCACCGCAAGATCAACGCCTTCTCGGTTCGAAAGACGACCAAGCAATACGGGACCGGAGGGCGGCTGGTCGGGCCGGTGTCGGCCGGGATGGCGGTGGCCATCGTCGAGGACACGACCACCACCGGTGGGGCGATGGTAGAGGCAGCCGAGGCAGCCATGGCAGCGGGGCTTCGCGTCGTGCAGGCGATCGCGCTCCTCGATCGGTCCGGTGGTCGGGCCGAGGAGGCCTTTGCCATGCATTCGATCCCCTTCGAGGCTGTCCTCGTTCCCAAGGATCTCGGCGTCAAGTGAAGGTCGAGGTACGACGCTCGGCCGTGAAGATGTGGCTCCTGGCCATGGGGGGAATCCCACTGCTCGTCATCGCAGTCGACGTTCTCACCAACCGGCGGATCACCAACTGGCTGCGAGAGTTGGTCTTCAACCCGAACGACACACAGATCTTCGAGCCCCGGGACGTCATCTGGGCGTGGGCGATGTTCTTCTTCGCTGCCTTCCTGGTGGCGTGGGGCCTCAAGGAGCTCTTCATCCCCACCAAGGTGATCGAGACCCGGGACGAGGGACTTGCAGTCAGGCTCCGCGGGCCGTTCCGAGCCCCCGACCTGATCCCGTGGGGGAATTTGGTCGACATCGGGCCGGGTGAGATCGCCGACGAGGGCGACATCCTGCTCCTGCTGGAGATCAAGCTGCTCACACGTGGCGACCTACCCGAGCATCCCTGGGGAGCGCGTTGGATCGAGACCCGTGTCCTTGGGTTGTTGGCTGAGGATTGGTCCCTTCCTCCCGGGCAGGTGGCCGATCAACTGACCAACTACGCGATCGATGCGGCCCGCCGGGATGCAAAGGAGAGAACGGCGCGCATCTGGAACCCGTCGTGACCCTGGTCGGGGCGCATGTCCCTTCGATCGACCCCATTGCCGAGGCGGCCGAGCGCCACGCCGACGTGGTCCAGATCTTCCTCTCCAACCCGCAGTCCTGGAAGAAGCCGAACCCGCGATCGGACGCAGAGTCGCTTCGCAACTCACCGATCCCGATCTACGTGCACGCGCCGTACCTGATCAACGTGTGCGCCGACAACAACCGGGTGAGGGTCCCATCCCGACGCATTCTCCAGGAGACCTGCGACGCTGCCTCAGAGGTAGGAGCCGAAGCCGTGATCGTCCACGGAGGTCATGTTACCGGAGAAGGCCCTCAGGAGGAGGGGGTCGATCGATGGCGCAAGGCTCTGGATTCGATCGACACCCACATGCTGGTGTTGATCGAGAACACCGCCGGTGGCGACAAGGCGGTGGCCCGCCGGGTGGAGTGGATCCGAAGGCTCTTCGACGAGGTCGGTGGGTATGGAGTGGGGTTCGTGCTCGACACTTGCCATTTGTGGGCGGGCGGCGAGCCATTCGACGAGGTCGTGCCGAGGATCCTCGAGGCGACGGGGCGCGTCGACCTGGTCCAGGCCAACGACTCAAAGGACGCCTTCGACTCGAGACGCGACCGTCACGAGAACCTGGGTCGTGGTCAGATTCCCTCGGACCTCCTTGCCCGGGTGATCGCCGATGCCGGCGCACCCGTTGTGGTGGAGACCCCCGGGGGAGTCGAGGAGCAGATCGCAGACATCGAGTGGGTGCGATCGATCCTCTGACCGCCCCTACTCGAAGATCCGCTTCGGGGTCGTTTCCTTCTGCTTTTGGTGTTGCTTGCGTTCCCCCGCGTTTGCCTCAGGCAGCGGACGGGGCCAGCGTTCCTCGAAGGCGATCGCCATCGGCGTGGCGGTGAAGACCGACGAATACGTGCCGATCAGGATCCCAAGGAGCAGGGCGAGTGCGAAGTCGGCGAGGGTGTCTCCACCCAGCACATACAGGGCGACGAGGATCATGATCGCACCCAAGCCGGTGTTGATGGTCCGTGGCACAGTCTGCAGACACGCCTCGTTGGCGATGGGAGCCAGCGGCAACTCCGGATGCTCGGCCTGACGTTCTCGCACCCGGTCGAAGATGACCACCGAGTCGTTGATCGAATACCCGATGATCGTCAGCAGCGCCGCCAGGAAGACACCGTCGAGGGTCTTGCCCAGCCAGGCGAACACCCCGACCACGAAGATAACGTCATGAAACATGGCCAGCACCGCGGCCAGCGCGATGGTCCATCGGAACCGAATCGCCAAATAGGCCAGTTGGAGGAGGAGGGCGATGCCAAGGGCGAGAAGGGCCCGATTGCGGATTTCGACACCCAGGGTCGGCCCAACGAACTGGTCACGAACCACCGTGATCTCCCCGCCGAGACCGGCCATGGTCTGCTCCAGTTCCTGCTCCTCTGCATCGTCGAGTTGCTCGGTCCTGATCACGATGTTGCCCTCGCCGGTCTCCTGAATGATCGCTCCTGACAACCCCTGATCGGTCAGCTCCTGCCGTAGCTCGTCCAGGTCGACGGACTGGGTTGTGGCGAACTCGAGCAGCCGGCCGCCGAGGAACTCGATGCCGAAGTTGACTCCACGGGCGATCAGGCCGGTGATGCCGAGGGCAACCACCAGTGCGGAGATGACCAGCCAGCGTCGCGTATGCGCGAAGAGGTTCGGCGCCGACGTCCTCAGCCACTCGTGGAGTCTGCGGCCCACCGTCATCCCCATGAGACGGGGTTTGCGCTCGAGTGACGGGATCTTGAGGAGTATCTCCAAGAGCACGCGGGTCACCACCAGCGCCGAGAACATCGACACCAGGACCCCGATCGTCAGCGTGACCCCGAAGCCGCGCACCGCACCCGACGCCAGGAAGAAGAGGAGGATCGCGGCAAGAAGGGTGGTCACGTTGGCGTCGGCGATGGCGCTCAGGGCGCGCTGGAACCCTGTGTTCAAGGACCTGCCCAGTGAGGGATCGAGCGCGTACTCCTCCTTGGCCCGTTCGTAGACCAGCACGTTGGCGTCGACCGCCATGCCGATGGCGAGCACGAAACCGGCGATGCCGGGGAGGGTCAGGGTTGCCCCCAACCAGGCGAGCACGGCGAACGAGAGAAGCCCGTAGACGAGGAGGGAGATCCCGGCGACGATGCCCAGCAGCCGGTAGAAGGCGATCATGTAGAGAATGGTGAGACCGGCGCCGATCAACGCTGCCTCGAGGCTGGCCTCGATCGCCGCCTCTCCCAGAGATGGGCCGATGGTTCCCTGTTCGATGACCTCCACCGGGACCGGGAGGGCCCCGGCACGGATGAGGAGTGCGAGGTCTCCGGCACTCGCCTCGTCGAAGTTCCCCGTGATCAGCGTCGATCCGCCGGTGATGCCGACATCGCACTGGACGGACGACGAGACACCGGGACTGGACAAGACCTGCTGGTCGAGGACGATGGCAACCCGGCGAGTCGGGTCACCCAGTGGCGCGCATGCGGCCTGGGCAGTCAACTCGGTCCACTGCTGCTCTCCTTCGGGAAGGAAATCGATGGTGACCGCCCAGAGCCCCGAGCCCTGGCTGTCGAAGATGGCGGCGGCGCTCTCCACCTGATCGCCCTGCACCGCGGCAGGCCCGAGGATGAGGTCCTCACCGGGGTCGCCGGGCAGGACGAGAGCCTCCTCATCGGTAGGAGCGGTCCCCGTCTCGACGGCGTCGAGCACAGGGTGGAAGGTGAGCTGTGCGGTCTGCCCGATGACCTCGAGCGCCTGGTCCGGGTCGTCGAGACCGGGAAGCTCGATGATGATCCGGCGGTCCCCGGATACCTGGAGCGTCGGTTCGGCCACTCCGAGGGCATCGACCCGGCGACGCAGCACCTCGAGAGTACGGTCGGTGACGTCGGCGTCGACGGTCACGTCGGCCGTGTCCTGTGCCTCGAGGACCACCTGGGTGCCGCCCTCCAGGTCGAGACCCAGATTGATCGGGTTGTTGAGGACGATGTAAACGGCCGCGCCGATCGACACCAGGGTCAGGATCAGGCGCCACCGGGACACTTTGGGCATTGCCATCCCTTCGAGGCCCGTAGGAACCCCAGCACTCTATCGACGCCTGGAAGTCATGCCAGATCACCCCATCACCCCAGAGCCCAAGTACCACGGGCCCAGTTATCCTTGTGCATCATGCGCGAGAAAGTCACCGTCCCATCGATCCGTGCCCGCAAGGGTGGCCCCAAGATCAGCATGGTGACGGCCTACGACTACCCCGGTGCGGTCATCGCCGATCGTGCCGGGATCGACGTCATCCTGGTCGGGGATTCGGCCGCCAACGTGGTCCATGGCATGGCGACGACACTCGAGTTCGGGATGGAGGAGACCATCATGCATGCCCGCGCCGTGAAGCGGGCCAACCCGGTCGCCCTGTTCGTGGTGGACATGCCGTGGCTCAGCTTCCACATCTCACCCGAGGACGCCGTGCGAAATGCCGGGCGTCTCGTCCAGGAGGGTGGTGCCGAGGCGGTGAAGCTCGAGGGGGGTCGGAAACGGCTGCCGGTGATCGACCGGATCCTGGACGCCGAGATCCCGGTGATGGGCCATCTCGGGCTCACCCCGCAGTCGGTCCATGCCATGGGCGGGTTCAAGGTCCAGGGCAAGGCGGTCGACGCGGCCCGGGAGATGATCGAGGACGCGATCGCCCTGGCCAACGCCGGCTGCTTTTCGATCGTCCTCGAGGGTGTCCCCGACGTTCTCGGTGAGATCATCACAAAGGAGGTAGACGTCCCCACCATCGGGATCGGCGCCGGGCCCGGTACCGACGGCCAGGTACTGGTCTTCCACGACGTCCTCGGTCTTGGCTCAGGCAAATACGCCAAGTTCGTTCGCAGCTACGCCAACCTCGCCGACGAGGCGGTGGCCGCTCTCGAGAGGTATGTCGCCGATGTCGGCTCCGGCGACTTCCCCAGCGAGGAGGAGAGCTATCACGTCTCCGAGGAGATCGCCGCCGAGATACTCAAGGGCCGGAAATCCGGCTGACCATCCTCGTCGTCATCCTGGCGGCATGCGCCGCGACGACTGATCGCGGCGACTTACCGGAAACGGACATCTCCGTTGGCAGCACCGATCTCCGTGTCTGGGTGGCTGACGAGCCCGATGAGCGGAGCCGGGGCCTCCGGGAGGTCACCCGGTTGCCGGCCGACATCGACGGGATGCTGTTCGCCTTCACTGAGCCTGCTGTCCCGACCTTCGTGATGGAGGACACCAGGCTCGCTCTCGACCTGTGGTTCTTCGACGAAGATGGTGTTCTTGTTGCCACCGAGGAGATGGAGCCGTGCTCCGCAGAGCCATGCTCCCGATACCCGGCACCCGGTGAGGTCAGCTGGGCGCTGGAGACTCCGCTCGGTGTGCACGAGTTCGAACCCGGTGACCTCCTCTCGACTTCGGATTCCGGCTGAGATCGCCCTACAATCCGCAGCCCGAGCCGACGTCTCGCGCCGTTCGGCTGCGGTGATACCCCTGCCCCACCGAGATGGTGGGGCCTTCCGGAATGGATGTCCACAGGAGGTGACATGCGCGACTATGAAGTGATGACGATTCATCGGCCCGATCTGGCCGAGGACGACATCGCAACCAAGATCGGCGAGCTGGAGAGCTATCTATCCGATCAGGGAGCCAGCGTCGACGGGCGCGATCTCTGGGGTAAGAGGCGGTTCGCCTACGAGATTGATCATCTATCCGAGGGTTACTACTCGGTGGTCACGTTTCAGGCAGAGGCGGCTGCCATCGATTCACTGGATCGCATGCTTTCGCTGGCCGACGAGGTGGTTCGACACAAGATCGTGCGCAAAGGCGCATGACTGGAATCCGTCCCAGGGCCGAGGCATGATCGACCCGAGGGCGTGAGAAGAGGAGATTGAAATGTCGAACAACGTCACATTGATCGGAAACCTGGTCGACGACCCCGAGTTGCGCTTCACCCCTTCCGGTGTTGCGATGGCCAAGATCCGTCTCGCGGTCAACCGACGCTGGCGGGGCAACGACGGGGAGTGGCAGGAGGACACCAGCTTCTTCACCGGGACCGTGTGGAGGGAACAGGCGGAGAGCGCGGCCGAGTCGCTGCAGAAAGGGGCCCGGGTCATCGTGACCGGACGTCTCGAGCAGCGGAACTGGGAGACTCCGGAAGGCGAGAAGCGATCCGTGGTCGAGATCCAGATCGACGAGATCGGGCCATCCCTTCGCTGGGCCACTGCCACCGTGAACAAGACCCAGCGCTCTGGCGGCGACTGGAGTGGCGGAGGCGGCCAGGGCAGCGAGGTCCCGCCCGCTCCGGTGGCACGCGACAACTACGGGCCCGACGAGGCGCCCTTCTGATCAGGAGTTCTAGATAAATGGCGAGAAAGAGCACCAACAACCCGCGTCCCAAGCGGCGCCGGGGTATGGAGATGCGACGGGGCCGTCCCAAGCCCTGCGCCTTCTGTAAGCAGCATGTCGACTACATCGATTGGAAGGACGTCTCCGTCCTTCGCAAGTACATGTCCGACCGGGGCAAGATCCGGGGGCGCCGGGTGAACGGCAACTGCCCGACGCATCAGCGGGCGGTATCCAACGCGATCAAGAACGCCCGTGAGATGGCCCTGCTGCCCTACCTGAGCACGCGATGAAGCTGATCCTCATCTCCGACGTGAACGAGCTGGGCAAGCGCGGCGACGTGGTGGATGTGGCCGAGGGTTATGCCCGCAACTTCCTCTTGCCCAAGAAGAAGGCAGTCAAGGCCAACGAGGGCGCATTGGCCCAGGCGGAGTCGATCCGCGAGGCACGGATCGAAGCCGAGCGGCGGGCCAAGGACGAGGCAGAGCAAATTGCCACCCAGCTGGTCGGGAGCCGTGTCGTGATCGCCGCCCCGGCCGGTGACGAGGGCCAGCTCTATGGATCCGTCGGGTTGACCGACGTGGTGGAGGGTGTTCGCCGGTTCACCGGGATCGAGCTTGACAAGGCCAGCGTCGAGATCCCGAAGCCGATCAAGGCGATCGGTCTCCACGAGATCAACATCAGGCTCCATCCCGACGTGGAGTTCCCTCTCACCCTGGACGTGATACCGGCCTCCTGAGGTCTAGCGTCACCTCGGTGACGTCATGGCCCATCCCGACTCCGACTCGGCGCCTGTTGGCGTGATCGGCGGCCCCGTTCGGCGTCACCCGCTGGCGGCTTTCTACGCGGTGACCTTCCTCGTCTCCTGGGGTTACTGGATACCAGTGGCGGTCTCGGGAGGCGGGATCAGCCACTTTCCCGGTCTGCTCGGCCCGATGGTGGCTGCTTTCGTCGTCTCGGCGATTCTGGACGGCAGCCGTGGGGTGCGTGAGCTGACCGGGAGGATGCTGCGCTGGCGGGTCCCGCTGCGCTGGTACATGGTGGCGCTGCTCCCGCTTGTCGGCGCCGTCCTGGCGCTGGGCGCCCTCTGGCTGATTGAAGGGAGCCTGCCCACCTTCGAAGAGTTGAGCACGATGTCGGGTCTCCCCTCTTTCGGTTGGTTTGCCGTGCTGGTGATGGTGTTGCTGATCAACGGCTACGGGGAGGAGGTTGGCTGGCGGGGCTTCGCCTGGCCGCGTCTCCGTCAGCGACACTCGATGAGCCGCGCCGCCCTCTTCCTGGCCATTCCTTGGGCGGTCTGGCACCTGCCGACGTTCTGGATCGACACCGGGCTGCGAGGATTCGAGGTGGCGGTCATCCCGGGATGGCTGGTGGGGCTGGTCGCCGGGGCCGTGGTGCTGGGGTGGCTCTACGAGCAGTCTGGATCGAGTCTCCTCATCGTCGCCCTGTTCCACGCCTCCCTCAACATGGCCAGTGCCACCACGGGGACTGAAGGTGTCCCGGCGATCGGGGTGTCGATCATGATCATTGCCGCCTCGATCGTGATCCTTCGGCACTCACCGGCGACTCGGAATAGTGGCACCAACGTGTGATTTCGCGACCTTCCCGGGATTTCCCTCGACCGCGAAAAACAATGAGGCCGTCGGCTCGCCTCCCCGGGCCGGGGTGTCTATGTTCACCTCGCTTCCCCCGAAGCTGGACGATCTTCCCCCACCCCACCTCTGGGTCGTCGCGCCAGTTCGCGAAATTTGTCACACCGGCAATGTTGGCTGAGGACATCGATGAGCGAAATGACCGAACAGACGCAGATGAGACCCGGATACCGGAGCCCCCCTCACTCACGGGAGGCGGAGGAGTCGGTGATCGGCGCCGTCCTCCTTTCCGAGGAGGCGGTGAACGAGGTGATGGACCGGATCCACCCGCCGGACTTCTATGTTCCCGCTCACCAGGCGATCTTCGAGTCGATACGTGAGCTGTTCGACAGCAATCAGGCGATCGACGCCGTCACCGTCTCTGAGTCACTGCGTAGGAAGGGTGAGCTCGAGAAGGTGGGCGGGGTGGCCTACCTCGCCCGTCTGGTCGACATCGTTCCCTCGACCTCCAATGTCGTCTATTACGCAGGGATCGTCGAGGAGCACGCCAAACGACGGGAGTTGATCAGGGCCGGGGCGTCGGTCACCGAGGTCGCCTTCGACATCGACGAGGAGATCGCCCAGGTTCTCGACCGGGCCGAGCAGGCTGTCCTCTCGGTGGCAGAGAGACGAAGCGCCCAGACCCTGCTCGAGATCGGCCCGCTGTTCAGCGACGTCCTCGAGCACATCGAGATGCTCGAGCAGCGGGGCTCGGAGCTGAACGGCCTGGCTACCGGATTCGTCGACCTGGACCGGCTCCTGGCGGGGATCCAGCCCGCCAATCTCGTGGTCATCGCGGGGAGACCAGGCATGGGCAAGAGCGCCGTCTCCCTCAACATCGCCACGAACGTCGCCTCCGGCGGCGATCCGGTTGCCATCTTCTCATTGGAGATGTCCAAAGAGGAGATCGTCCAGCGCATCCTGTCCTCGGTGGGCAAGGTCGACTCGAAGAAGCTTCGCAACGGCCAGCTGGGGCCGCTCTGGCAGCGGGTTGTCGATGCCGCCGGGAAGATGTACAAGGCCCCGATCTTCATCGACGACTCCCCGATCGTGACCGTGACCGACATCCGGGCCAAATGCCGGCGGCTGAAGCGGAAACAAGGGCTGGGTCTGATAGTCGTCGATTACCTCCAGCTGCTCAACGCGACGACGAGGGAGAATCGCCAGCAGGAGATCTCGGAAGTGACTCGCAACCTCAAGAACCTGGCGAGAGAGCTCGAGGTCCCGATCATCGCGGTGTCCCAGCTCAACCGGTCACTGGAGGCCAGGGAGGACAAACGTCCCCGGCTGTCCGATCTGCGTGAGAGCGGTGCCATCGAACAGGACGCCGACGTGGTGATGTTCGTGTATCGACACGAGTACTACCACCCGGAGGATCAGGACAAGAAGGGAATCGCCGAGGTGATCGTGGCCAAGCATCGGGCCGGCGGCACCGGTTGGGTCGAAATGACCTTCCAGCCGGAGTTCACCCGATTCGCCAACCTGGGCCGCGACGTCACTTAGCCCGGGCAGCCGCCTGGGCACGCTCGATGGTCTCCATGGCCTCGGTCGCCGACCGCCATCCGAGAGTGGCGGTCTTCTTCTTCTCCAGTTCCTTGTAGACGGCGAAGAAGTGCTCGAGTTCGTGCAACAGATGCTCGGGAACGTCGTCGAGGTCTGTGGCGTCCTTCCACAACGGGTCGCCGTCGGGGACGGCGAGCACCTTGTGGTCGGCATGACCCTGATCCTCCATCAAGAAGAGCCCGATCGGGCGGACCCTGATCCGGCAGCCGGGGAAGGTCGGCTCGGAGACCAGGGCGAGAATGTCGAGAGGATCCCCGTCGTCGGCGTGGGTGTCGGGGATGAACCCGTAGTCCGCCGGGTAGCGGGTGGCAGTGAACAGCATCCGGTCGAGGAATATCTCGCCCGTTTCATGGTCGGTCTCGTACTTGTTGCGACTCCCCTTGGGGATCTCGACGATCATGGTCACGAGCATTACAACAATCTACAGACGGCTACTCTCGCCCGGTTGTGACGCAGGTCAGTGACCGATCAGGGCCCTTTCAAACAGGGCTGATGTCTCCCTCTTTCCACCTCATCCCGGGATAGACGTAGGTGTCTCACCCCCACAAGCGCGGCAAGCGCTACCTCGTCGTGATGTCCGTCGGTGCGCTGGGAATCGTCTACGGCGACATTGGCACCAGCCCGCTCTACGCATTTCGCGAGTCGTTCCACGCCGCCTCCGGGCTCGGCGTCGACCGGGTGAGCGTGTTCGGGGTGCTCTCGCTCATGTTCTGGGCGCTGGTGCTGATCGTGTCCTTCAAGTACCTGATGTTCGTGATGAGGGCGGACAACCACGGTGAAGGCGGGATCATGGCTCTCACCGCCCTCCTGGTGCCCACCCGCAAGGAGCGCCCGGCCGGCATCCGATGGGCGCTGATTCTGCTCGGTCTCTTCGGTACATCTCTTCTCTACGGAGACGGGGTGATCACGCCTGCTATCTCGGTCTTGTCGGCGGTGGAGGGCCTCGAGGTTGCCGCCCCGGACCTCGAGCCTTACGTGATCCCGATCGCGGTGCTCATCCTCGTCGCCCTGTTCGCGATACAGCGCCAGGGGACTTCCACGGTGGGAGCGATATTCGGGCCGGTGATGATCGTCTGGTTCTCGGTGCTTGCCGTCCTCGGTGGCTATCACGTGCTGCAGGATCCCGGGATCCTGGCAGCGGTGAACCCGGCGCACGCGGTGGCGTACATAGGCGAGAGACCCCGGCAGGCGTTTCTCACCCTCGGGGCGATATTCCTGGTCGTCACGGGAAGCGAAGCCCTGTACGCCGATATGGGTCACTTCGGCAAGCGACCGATCCGATTTGGCTGGTACACGGTGGTCTTCCCTGCCCTGCTGCTCAACTACTTCGGTCAGGGGGCGATGCTCATCGCCAACCCCGACGCGGTGGACAATCCGTTCTTTCGGATGTCTCCTACCTGGGCTGTGTTGCCATTGGTGATCCTGGCCACCATGGCCACGGTCATAGCCTCTCAAGCACTGATCTCAGGCGCCTATTCGTTGACCATGCAGGCGGTCCAGTTGGGCTATCTGCCCCGCTTCGACATCGACCACACCTCACCCAGGGAGATCGGCCAGATCTACATCGCGATGATCAACTGGATCCTGATGATCGCCTGCGTCGGTCTGGTGATCGCTTTTCGCACCTCGACCGCGCTGGCTGCCGCCTACGGGGTCGCGGTGACCACGACCATGGTCATCACGACCATCCTCCTCTATTTCGTGATGCGGGAGCGATGGAGGTGGTCTGCTGTCAAGGCGGGTTCGCTCACGGCGCTGTTCCTGGTCGTCGACGTCTCGTTCTTCGCCGCCAACATCATCAAGGTGCCGGCCGGAGGGTGGTTCCCGCTGGTCGTTGGCGCCCTGGTGTTCCTCATCATGACCACCTGGAAGACGGGGCGACGGAAGCTCACCGCCACGCTGAAGCGGGGCGAGCTTCCCATCGAGCGCTTCATCGGCTCGATTTCCACCCATCCCCAACTTCGTGTGCCCGGTACCGCCGTTTACTTGTTCCCCGATCCTGGTGTGACCCCCCCGGCTTTGTTGGCCAACCTACGCCACAACGAGGTGCTGCATGAGACGGTGGTCCTGGTTGCGGTTCAGACCTCCAGCGTGCCCCGGGTGCCTCAGGTGCGACGGGCGACGGATCACGACCTGGGGGAGGGCTTCGTCCAGGTGGTGCTCCACTTCGGCTTCATGGATGAGCCCGATGTGCCCGGGGCGTTGGCCAACATCGTCGACCCCGAATTCGGGTTCGATCCCGACGACGCCACCTACTTCGTGGGGCGGGAGACCATCATCAACACCAGCCGCGGCTTCGAGCGCTGGAGAGCAGGTCTCTATGCGCTGATGCACCGCAACGCGTCATCGGCCATCCAGTACTTCCGACTGCCACCGGAGGGGGTCATCGAGATCGGCAAGCAGGTGACGCTGTGATCGCAATCGAGACGCGCGGCAACCCGGAGGTTGCCGCTTGGAGGGGTTCCTTCGTTGCCCTGTGAAGCCGGGGAAGCTTCTCGAGGGGGGACTCATTTAGGGCCCGAGGGACCTGAGTCCAATTCTGTATATCCCGAACCCCCTTGTCAGGCAGAATCGGACCCAATCTGAACTATACGCATCCGCGCTAGTTAGCGCCCGGGAAGGGGGTCGAAGTCCTTGTGCGACAGGCTGGCGGTGGGCCCGCTCTGTCCCTGGTACTTGGAGCCGAGCTCCGGAGACCCGTAGGGGAGATCGGCCTCGGTCGTCATTCGGTAGAAGCTCACCTGCCCGATCTTCATCCCCGGGTATATGGCGATAGGCAATGTGGCCACGTTGGAGAGCTCCAGGGTGATGTGGCCCTCGAAGCCGGGGTCGATGAATCCGGCAGTCGAGTGGATGAGAAGACCGAGTCGTCCCAGTGAGGACTTGCCCTCGAGACGGGCCACCACGTCGTTGCCGAGCTTGACACGCTCCAAGGTAGAGCCGAGCACGAACTCACCGGGGTGAAGCATGAATGGCTCACCTTCGCCGACCTCGATCAACTGGGTCAGATCTGGCTGTGGATCGCGAGGGTCGATCTGGCTGTACTTGTGGTTGACGAAGACACGGAACCCGTCGCCAACCCTGAGGTCGACCGAAGAGGGCTGGACGAAGGAGGGCTCATAGGGCTCGATCCCGATCTCACCCAGGTCGATTGCTTCCCGGATTGACCGGTCGGAGAAGATCAAACGGTGCTCCTTGAATGAGGGTGTTCCAGAGCGGGTGAAGGGAATCGAACCCTCGCCCCGAGCTTGGGAAGCTCGTGTTCTACCATTGAACTACACCCGCACAACGGCGTTCAGACGCTCGGATCAACGATACCAACCCTCACGACCATCGGAATCTGGCACGAGGTCAATGCGGACCCACTCCGGCTGGCGGAGGCCCGTCCGGTGTCGGCACATGATCCTCCCTCCAGATGTCGGGCTCCAGGTAGATACGCCCTGCATACGGGACTGCGGCGCGAACCTCCTTCTCGGCGGCATCGATAGCAGCAGCCAACTCGATGGAGGTAAGCGTCCTTCGGAACTCGATCTTGCCCGCTACCAGGAGCTCCTCGGGGCCCATGTGCTGGGTTCGGAGATCGATGACGCGGACCACATCCGGGCTGGCCGCCAGTGCCTGCTCGATGGCCCTGATGTGGTCGTCGGTGGCGGCCTCCCCGATGAGGAGTGACTTCATCTCGATCGCGAGAAAGCCCGCGATCACCAGCAGCAGGGCACCGATGCTCAACGTCCCGAGGGCATCCCAGATCTCGTTCCCAGTGATCACGTACATCCCGACTCCGATCGAGGCGAGGAGAAGGCCGATCAGGGCCCCGGCATCCTCCAGGAGCACGACGGGGAGCTCCGGTGAACGCGAGGAGCGTATGTACGACCACCAGCTCCGCTCCCCCTTGACCTTGCCCGCCTCGGTCATTGCGGTCCTGAAGCTGAAGGACTCGAGGACGATGGCCACCGCGAGAACGCCGAATGCCCAACCGATCGAGGTGAGCTCGTGGGGATGGAGGATCTTGGTGACTCCTTCGTAGATCGAGTAGAGACCGCCCAGGGTGAACAGGACGAGAGCAACCACGAATGACCAGAAATAGCGCTCGCGCCCGTATCCGAACTGGTGATGGTCATCGGCGACCTTCCGGGCCCGCCTCCCGCCGAGCAGGAGGAGGCCCTGGTTCGAGGTGTCGGCCACGGAGTGGATCGACTCGGCCAGCATGGAGGCAGATCCGGTGACCAGGTAGGCGACGAACTTGGCCACGGCTATGCCGGCGTTGGCGAGCAAGGCGGCGACGATGGCCCGGGTTCCTCCACCGGCTGACATGACTCGATGCTAGGTCAACAGGGAGACCGCTCCCCATACTGTCATCAGCGCTCCAACAACCAGCAGGAAGATGACCCGACCCCGTCGGTAGTGCGCATTCTGCACCCCCTCAGGGGTCTTCCCCTGGCGATGCTTCCACCAGGCAAGTCCGTTACCCAGCAGTAGGGCCAGCCCGAGACCCACGACCAGCTCGGGGAGCAGATTCTCGAAGTCGAGGAAGTCGCCCACTCGGGGCACGCTAACCCTGAATAGGCTTCGAGGGTGAACCAGGTCTTTCGGTCCGCATCGGCCTCGGCGCCGGCGACATCGGCCAACCTCGGCCCCGCTTTCGACTGCATGGCCATCGCCCTGGAGATTCGCTGCACCGTCAAGGCCAGCCCGGCCGAGCAGTGGAGCGTCGAGCACGTCGGGCGCTTCCAGCCGAGCCCGGGCGAGGGAGATGGCGTGTTGAGTGCCGCCCGCGGGGCGGTCGGTGACGACCACCCTCTGTCCATGCGGGTGGAGGCCGACATACCGATCGGGAAAGGTCTCGGCTCATCCGCCGCGGCCGCAGTTGCCGGCATCGCGGCCGCTTTGCGGGCAGTGGACGGTGAGGCAGGCTTCGACCACATCTTTCGTCTCGCCGCGGAGCTGGAAGGCCATGCCGACAACGTGGCGGCCGCCGTCTATGGTGGGCTCACTCTCGTCCCGGCCGAGGGGTTGCCCATCCGGCTTCCCATCCACCCCGCGCTTCAGGTCGTGCTGGCCGTCCCGCAGCGGAGCCTCCCCACGGAGCAGGCCCGTCGTGTCATCGACGTTGTGCACCCACAGGACCGCGTCCAGCGCAGTCTGGCCCGGGTGGCCGCGCTCACCAGTGGCCTCATCACCGGTGACCCGGCCCTGCTCTGGGCGGCTCATGGCGACGAGATCCATGAGCAACCGCGGGATGACATCTCACCGGAGGTTGCCGATCTGATCGACATCGGCCGGCAGGCAGGCGCCCTGCATGCGGCGCGTTCGGGCGCTGGACCGTCGGTGATCACCTTCTGCACCAACGACAGCAAGGAGCGGGTGGCGGATGCCTATGCCGAAGCGGGCTTCGAGGTGCTCATGCCGCAGCTCGCCTCCACAGGCCTGGTCTAGCCGCCGAGGAACGCGGAGAGTCGCGACGCCTCCTCCTCGAGTTCCCGCCGATATGCCCGGGGGATCGGAGCGAAAGGCTCGAGATGCACCTTGGCTCCATCATGACGCCAGATCCCGGCCACGGCCCCATCGAGCAGGAAGGTGGTGAGTGACTGGGGGTTCTTGGTGTTGAAGATGACCGTCCGGTACTCCTCGGGGAGGATCTGAGTGCGGCGGGCGTGGGCGAGAAGGGTGGCGTCCCAGGTGGGGAGAAAACGCGGCGGGGCAGCGCTGGTCGGCTCGGGGAGGGGCTGACGGGGGAGGTCGAGCAACTCGCCACCCTCCGCATCCCGAAATCGACGCAGGGCCATGCGGTCGATCACCGGTCGCAATGTCGTGATCGGCACTCCGCCCCAGCTCGAGATGTCGGCGATGGCAGCGGGGCCGAAGCCACCGAGGTATCTGCGCACCAGGTGTTGGAGACCTTCTTCCTCGGTCACCTGACGGGTCTCGGTCGGTGCCAGCCCGTACAGGTCCGCCCTTCGTCGTTCCCAGGTCCCCGACGGCGGCACCCGGATCATGTCGATCCAGAGCCCGGCTCCCTCCCAGATCTCCTTCGGGAACCCTTCGGCAGCGAGCATCTCGATCAGGTTGTCCCTCGGCCGGGGGCCGTCCCTCAGGATGTCGCGAAGGAGCGTCGCCGCCTTCCGATATTCGATCTCACCCAGACCCCGGGATCTCGCCACCCGCAGCCACCACTCACGACGCGAGCGGCGCACGGCGGCGGTGAGGAGGGGGTAATCACCGACCGAGACCATGTGGATGGTGACTCTCAACAATGTCCCCTGGAGGATTCGACCCCTTTCCAGGGCTCGGGTCAGGTGTGACCGCTCGAATCCAGTCAACCGGGACCAGAGCCCGATGTAGGCAGATGGGGCGTATTGGGTCTGAAGGCCGCCCACCTTCTCGACGGCGCGGACGACGGGGGACTTCGGCCGGTTGAGGAGGAGTTGGCGGGCGAGGAGTGCCCGGTTGAGTGCACGGGCGTCGAGGGCTCGTTCAGCCATGCCCGTCAGGGTACGGCCCGAATGACGAAGCAGGTGCGGGGTGGTGGATTCCGCACCTGCTTCCAGGGAGGCTCGATCGGGGGGAGCCGATCGCTTGGCACTTGGCCTTGCTGCTGACCAAGGATTCGACGGGAGAGCGCGAAATCTTCATAGGCCCCCGGACCCAGATGTCAAGATGACAGAATCAGCCACGTGCCGGACAGAGATCCATCGTGAGTCCAGCCGAGCGGCGTGACCGCTTCGAGGCGATTGCCGCCGAGGTGTATGAGCCGCTGCAGCGCTATCTACGTCGTCGCGCCAAAGCCGAGGATGCTCCCGACCTGCTCAATGACGTGTTGACGGTTATCTGGCGCCGGGTCGAGGACGTTCCGATGCCCGAGCCTTTGCCCTGGTGCTACGCCGTCGCCCGACGCACCCTGTCCAATCATCGTCGCAGCGTGCAACGCAGGCTCAGCTTGGTGGGCCGTCTGGAGGCCGAGCCGACGCCGGAGCTCATCCTCGACCCGGCCGAGTCTCTTCAGGATGGAGGCCTGGTGGACGCCATGGGAGGGCTTCCGGCTGCCGACCAGGAGGTCCTCCGACTCTGGGCCTGGGAGCAACTGGAGCCGAGAGAGATCGCCCTGGTCCTCGGGAGCACCCCCAACGCGGTGAGCCTTCGTCTTGGCCGGGCCAAGGGCAAGCTGGCCGAGGCCATGTCACGACAGGATCCTCCCTCCGGTGGACACATAGGGGATAGACACGCCGAGGAGCATCAGAGATGAAGGACGAACTACGCGCGCGCCTAGCCCGTCTCGATCCGATGAGCTCCAGGGTGCCCACCG
>JBFYOJ010000219.1:0-6815 GCA_041303885.1 Acidimicrobiia bacterium
GGAGCGAGCGCCGAGAGCCCATCTGCCGTGCCTTTCTAATCGGCGATGTGCGTCTTCATCAGAATTGAGGGCCTACGAGTGAGAGTCGGAAGGCCCGGACGGAAGACGTTGGTGTCGATTCCCATGGGCACGTGGTACGCAATGCACCCGTAGACCGGCCTCGTGTGCCAACCATGTGGCTGTGGCTACGACGGGATCGTGACGACGCAAGTTGAAGAGCACGTTGGGATTTCCGAGAATGCGAGGCAGCTCGAGGATGGCAGCTGTTCACCGCAGGGGAAGTAGCTCAGTTGACCGCCGCAGACACCGCAGGCTTCGCCGGCGCGGAGTAGAGGGACTTCGGCTCCGGTGTGGATCGGAGTTCTCGATCGTGGGCGAGGCGCTGATCGACCGTTCGCCGGATAGCGTGAAGTTTGAGTCCAGACGTTGACCCGGGATCATAATCCAATAGATCCTGACCGTCTTGTATGAGGCGAGCCAAATGTCAGATCAGCCCACCAACCAGACATCGATCAGCCGTCCCCTGGCTCTCTGCTCGAGATGGATCCGAAAGGCATCCTTCCCTTCGAGACAAGAAGTGTCTACCTCCTCAGCCCTGAAGGGATGATCGAGAAAGACGTAGCCCGACTCATTCTCGGCACAGAACAGGCTCTCGAGCTCGCTCGCGGTCATGATCGTGGGTGAGGTCTCCAGGTAGTAGCGGAAACCCTCCGGTCGGGCCGAATTGGTGACAACCAGGTCAGTGCCGCTGGCATTGGCGAGCTCGGAAGCATCTTTCACCGCTTCGAGCGGAAGATGGATCACGCCATCCGCAACGGGATAGAGGCTGATCAATAGCCATGCCGCGAGTCCAGCCAGACCAGTGAAAGCAGCTCGACGCCCGGGTATGGGCAGAGCGTCAGCCACTCTCCTGATGCCGAGGGCAAGCAAGACGAACAGGGGGAAGCTGAGGTAGGACACAAACCGGTCGACCGCCCACATCCTCAAGACGGCGAGCGTGAGGTATGTCCCGATCGTCGGAAGAGCCAGCAGTATCAGGAGCTTTCGTCGGCGTCGCCGCCATAACCAATCCGCTCCAAAGGCGAACAGGGTCCAGCTAATCGCGTGCCAGATCAGTGTGACGATCAAAGGGTCCTTCAGAGCTCCCGATGTCACATCGGGCACACCCGGTAATAGGAGTCTAAGAATCGGAAACAGGAGCTGGTACAAGGACAGCGTCGCGAAACCGTGCCATGGGACTTCGACACCGAACCGTTGAGACGAATGCTGAAGGATCTCTGCCAACATGGGGAAGAACCAGGCGAGGGCGACAACCCCGGAGGCGACCAGACCCATGAACAGCCTGGCCCGGAGTCTCGGTTCCAGCATGAGGGCAAGCGCGGCTAGGACGTATGGCAGCACGAAGATAGGAAGCGTGAGCACTCCGATCCCCCCGAATAGGACAAACCTCCATATCGCCGGGCTCTCCGGGTCGGTCAAGGCGGCGTCCCCCTGGGTGATGAGGCCGGTCATGGCCAGCATCGCCAATCCATAACCTCGGGCCTCTCGCGAGATCTGCAGAAGCAGGGGCGAGAAGGTGATCAACACGAGCAGCGAGGCACCCGCCAGATAGCCAAAGCGCCGGGACATCCACCAGGTCAACCAGAAGGCGGAACCGATGGCGGGCAAGACGCCCCACAGCCGGTAGGTGACTTCCGACTCCCCGAACATCCTTGTTGTGAGCCAGGCGAGCAACTCGAACATGACATGGTTGTTTGGGATGTAGTCACCTAAGAAGATGGCGCTGGGGCCTTGACCGGCATAGCGAATGACCGTTACGACCTCGTCATGCCAGAAGGAAAGGTCCAGTCCGGGCAGACGAGACCAAAAGAGGACGGCAGCCAGGAGGCCGAAGATCCCACCCCATATCAACCAAGCTCTCGACTCCGACTCGCCCATGCGCGCCGAACGCTAGGCGTATGAGGAATCGGCGATTGGAGTCAGCCGCCGAGGGCCCGCTTCAGGAAGGCCGCCATCTGCCCTCGGGTCACATTGCCCCCGGGGCAGAATCTGTCATTGGCCGGAGGATTGCAGCCTTCGGTGATTCCCGCTGCCGCGATCTTGTTGATCGCCGTCTCGAGTATCGACCCGTTGTCGTCGATGAAGAAGTCTCGAGCGGTGGCGGAGAGACTCAAAGTCCGGGCCAGGAAGGCAGCCATCTGATCCCTCGAGATCGGCTGGTCGCCGCAGTACCGATTCGTCCTACAGCCGGCCGTGATCCCGGCCTCATACAGTCGATTGGCCGCGCCCTCGAACACGGAGCCGTTGTCATCGGTGAAGTGGTCGCCATTCGCCGTCGGCAGACCGAGGGCGCGGGAGATGAATATCGCCATCTGTCCACGGGTGACCGCGTCGTCGGGGCAGAAGAGGGTGTTGCGTGGTGGGTTGCATCCCTCCGTGATGCCTTGGTCCGCCAACCAGGCGATGGCGCTGGCGAAGATGTGGCCGTTGACGTCGGCGAATCCGCCGGAGAATCTTGTGGCACGTTCGTTCACCCAGGCGTCCATCCGTCCGTCGAAGATCCACGACACCTCGTCAGGGTGGGACCACTGCTGATAGCCGGTGCGAAAGGTCGAGTCGAGATTGCCGTTGATGAGGACACGGGTGTCATACCCGTCCTTATCCCTGTTGAAGTAGATGGCCCCGATAACTTGATCGTGGGCTTTCAATCCAGTGAACATGTCGTTCAGCCACTTGGCCCGGTCTCCGTTCTGGGTCACAGAACCGGTTTGGGTAATGAGGATGGGCTTCGTGACCGACACCCGAGCCCGGAGCTCGTCGATGTGCATCTGAAAGGTCACGTCGTAATCTCGCCACGGGTTCCCCCGATTGATCTTGGCGAAGCCGATCAGGTCGACGACCGAGTCGCCGGGGTAGTAGTCGTCGTACTCGCCGACATCGCTCGTTCCGTTGGGGGCGAAGACGAAACGAATCTGATGAGGAGCCAATCCTTGATCGACGAAGGCTTGGCGAATACGTCGATATCCAGACTTGAAGCCATTCGGGTCGCCGCCCCAAGCATGAGTGAGGTTCATCTCAGGGAGGGGGGCGATCAGGACTCTCCGGCCGGAGCCCCCCTTGAGCCAGTCGCCGACGCCCCTGGCCATCTCGTTCAGATTGGCATCTTGGTCTCCTCCGTTCAGGGCACCGAGGCTGTTCGTCGTCACCTCGACGTATGCGGTCACACCGATCGCCTGGAAATCGCCGAGAATGCGTTGTGCTCCAGCGCTCTTCGCTTGGCTCCACGCCCCGAGATCCCAGTAGAGCTGATCCATCGCCGGGGCCCTTCCCGCTTGCTGGATGAAATCAGGCAGGTCCGCCTCGAAGTCGGCTGTGGCGAACCCGAGCAGGGTCGGTTTCTCCGGAGCGGCCGCGACCTGATTCGGGGCAGCTGGAATCAGGGTGACGATCAGCGCGGCAGCCAGCCAGATCCGGCCAACGCGATCTCGAACCGACTTCCTCATGGCCACGGATCTAAACATCGGCACGTTGATACCCTGCCTCGAGGTGATTTGCCGGCGACGTGGTAGTCAATAGCGGCCTCGATTACCCGGATCGTCAGCGGTTCAAACACCTGCCTCGCTCGGACTCTTGTCGGGTTCGATCGCAGCGAGCACCAGGAAGGCCACCACCAGAGCCAGGAAGTGGGCCAGCATTCGGTTCCCGGAGTCACCCTCCCCAACCCGATATGCCCCATCGCGGAGCAGCGGTAGCAGCCAGAAGAGAATGGCGAAGCCGATGATCGGGACGCTCCAGAGACGACCGTCCGGGATGCGATGGATGAGGAGCGCCACCAGGAGAAGACCGAGGGCGGCGACCCAAGTGGACAACCAAAGGCCGTTGTACGTGATGTTGCGAAACGTGGAGACGACCGAGTCGACGAGCACGTCAGGTGTCCTCCACCCGAAGTAGACGACAAGGACTGCAAGACCGGCGAGCATGAGGCGGTCCGAATAGCGAACGACGGCCTTTGCCCTGGTGAAGCCGCCGGCCAGGACGATTGCTGCCGATCCGAACAAGGCAACCATGCTTCCGAACACGGGAGCTGTCAGTGAGATCGCATCCCCGCCCCTGGCGTTCTGCCACAGAGCGATGCCGTACCAAAGCGACATCACGAGGATCGACGGCACCGTCATGAGGGCCCTCACCGCCCAGCCGGCCCGGCTCGCCGCAATGGCCACCAGCAAGATCGCAGCAACGAGGGCGGCCTCGGGCCGCAACAAGATCGTGGCCGCGAGCGCCAAACCTGCCGGCAACGCCCATCCGGATTGCTCCCTGGAAACCGCCAGCCAGACACAGGAGACGGCGATCAAAAGGTACACAGCCATCTGGATGTGAGCGTTGACGTAGAAGGAGTCGTAGACCAGTCGGTTCGACGTCCCGAGGAACAGAACTGCGGAGAGGACCAGCCAGTTGCTCTTTCTGGCCTTCAATCCTTGCGTCGCGTCCCTTGTGAGCCATACGAAGTAGCCGAGCCCTGACACCCCGAACAGAGGTGCAATCGAGGCCAGGTACTGGCGGCCGACCAAATCGGAGAAGACATGGAGAGCCGGCAGCCCGATCTGGCGGATCACGAGATCGGACTCGTTCATCTCGGACAAGGCGTCTGGAAGGACCAGGTCAGTAGAAGCGAGCAGGTAGCGGAGAGAATCGGGAGTCAGCCGGGTCAGATGCGCGACGCGGGCGACCACCACCGTCGCCACGGCGACTGCTAACGCCAGGCCCGCCCACCGAATCTCGGTGTGATCGAGGCTCCCGCCGACGGAGGCGACGGTGAGACCGATGAGGCCGGCGGCTCCCGTAAGGGCGATCGCGATCTCGGGGGACAGGGTGCCGGTGAAGACGATCAAGGTCAGAGCAATGATCAGATACACGGAGATGCCGATGGGCGTCGCCAGCCACATCCGAGCGGCGCCCGGGATGTGCCGTCGCACGGAGACGAGCATTCCGAACCCGGCCAATGTCAGCCCACCACCAATGGCGATCTCGGTGATCACAAGCATGCATCCGGTGGGGCTGCGACCGAGGCGGGGACGAAGATGATGCCTGCATCGGTCTCGACCAGCCACCAGAGCTCTGAATGCCCAGTGACGATCGAATACGAGAAGAAGTCCCCGTCATCGCTCTCGAATGTCCCGATCGTGGGTGCTTCGGTCACGCCGGCCGGCAGCACCGTTGGGTCAAAGGCACACTCCACTACCTCGAGCTCGGCGAAGCCCTCGGCCAATTCGGGGTCGACGATGGACGTCCCGGACGGCACCACGAGCACACCGCCATCGGTGGCGTCGCCGAGCTCCATGTACAGACCGAAGCGACGGTCGACACTGAGCTGCTCGTTGTGCACCAGGTAGGTGAGATCACCCGCCTCATGAGGGCGCACCGAAAACGCCGTCGGCGGGAGGAAGAAGGTGAGGGCCAGGTTGACGAGCGCCGTCATCCCCAAAGCCGCCGGAATCCACCTGACATAGAGGGATCGGAGCCGGTCTCGCGGACCTCTCGGTAATGAGGCGGGCTCGGGCACGTCAGGACGTTACCGGGACCGGGTTTCGATGGTTCGCCCGCACATCCTTCGTTGACGGCTTGCGACACCCGGCAGAGACAACAATGGCCTGGTGAGCCAGCCCGATCGACCGCGGACCGTGATGCGTACGGTGGGGCGTTGGGCGGTGGTGGTGGTCCTCTTTGCCTTCATCGGGCGCAGCCTGATCGTCAACTGGGATCAGTTGGCCGAGGCCGACCTCCACTTCGAGCTCCCTTTGCTCGTGGGCTCGGTGGTCGTTCTCGCCCTCTGGATGCTGGGTCAGGCCGTGATCTGGCACCTCCTCACCATCACCAACGGTGTCGCCATCCCGCTTCCCCGCGCTCTCGCCGCCTGGTTCTACTCACAGCTGGGCAAGTACATCCCGGGCAAGGTCTTCCTCTTCCTGGGCCGGCTCCATTTCTACGTGAGGGAGGGGAGGCCGGCCGGGCCGGTCACCGTGGCGTTCGGTGTGGAGACGATGGGCACCCTCGCCGCTTCGATGGTCATCGTCCTCATTGCAGCCCTCACGGCCGACGTGCCCGAGCTCGAGCGCTATCGATGGATCCTGGTGGGTGCCCTGGTGGCTCTCCTCGCCGCCTTGCATCCGAAGCTGATCGACTGGTTGATCGGGCTGACGGCGCGGGTCCTTCGTCGTGCGCCATTCCGGGTCACCATGGGGTACTGGCAGATCCTTCGCTATGTCGGTCTCTACGTCCTCAACTGGTCGATTCTCGGCGCGGCTCTCTATCTGTTCATTCGCTCCTTCTATGTCCTCGAGGTCTCCTCGATCCTGTATCTCACCGGTGCCTTCTCCTTCGCGGCGACATTGGGGATCCTGGCCGTATTCGCTCCGTCCGGGCTGGGGGTTCGCGAGGGAGTGCTCGCCGTGTTCCTGAGCCAGGTGATGCCGACCTCTGTCGCATTGCTGGTGTCGGTGGCTTCGCGGATCTGGCTGACCATCGTCGAGCTGGCGTCCGCCGGCGCCGTCTACCTGGCGATTCGCCTCAGGTGGATCGATGTCGGTGAGGTCGCCGGCTTCGAGTCAATCGACGGTGGCGGCGAGAGCATCGGCCAATAGCATCGCCAAAGAGGTCTCGTGGAAACGGGTGCGATATGCCGCCAGACCGTCTTGCGCGACCCGGGCGCGGAGCTCGTCGTCGGCGATCAACGTGCGGATGGCCCCGGCCAAGGCCGAAGGGTCGGCTGGGGGGACCGTGACCAGTTCCCCTTCCCGAAGCAAGGAGCGGATGGCCGG
>JBFYOJ010000220.1:0-19646 GCA_041303885.1 Acidimicrobiia bacterium
CAGCACATCGAGGGTTACAACAACTTCGTGAGGTTCCATATCTCACCGGACGGCAGCCTCACGCTGCATCCGGTCAAGATCCAGAAGGTGGTGCGGTGGCAGTTCTCGCCGGAGGGTGGTGCCCAGGACCCATGGTTCGCTCCCGTGGGCAGTCCCCCCCAACCGAAGCTGATCGAGGAGCCGATCAGGATCGAGCCGCTCGATCGGTAACGGATGTGCGGTGATCCAGTGCTCACCGGCCCATGAGCTCCCCACCCCTGATATGACCCGGCAAGCCGGTCGGGTACCAGTCCAAACCCGGGGGCGTGGGTCAGGAGGTGGCCCGAGAAATAGCCCCATCGGTCTGGCCCGCCGAACGTGTCCCGATGATTAGGTTTCCCCTTGGCGACAACGATGAGGAGTCAGAGGATGATCGAGCGCCGATTCGGCATCAGGGCCCTTCTGGTGATTCTCGTAGCCTCGTTCCTCCCGGCCTGTGCCTCCGAGGACTCCGAACCGGACGCCTTCGAAGCCGCCATGGAGACGTGCGGAGTGGGTGAGGACCCCGCCGACGTGCGGATCGAGGACGGAACCGAGCTCCGCATCAACAATCAGGGCGATCAGGACAACTCTGGAATCCCGCTGGATGATGTGTGGTGTTTGCTGGATAGCCTCGATATGCCCGACGACATCGCAGATCGCATGGTGGCGACGAGCGGTAACGACGGCGAGCAAACCGCAGCCTGGGATGAGTACTCGGTGGTCTGGACCTACCACCCCAATCGAGGTCTGGATGTCTTCGTCACCCGGTGACTCGAGTGGCTGCCTGTGCCGGTGTCCTCAGGCCCGGGATGGCGCGACCAGATCCTCAGGTCTGATCGGCAAGTCCTCCTCGGCGTTGAAGATGACAGTCAACGGTTCGACATCGTCTTCATAGCCTTCTGCCGCGATCACCCCGATTCCACCATCGACGGCCTCGATCAAGAACGCGGGCCGTGATGGCGGGTCGGCATCGAACCGGTCTGGGTCGAGGAAGAGACGTGGCTTGACCAGCCAGGGCTCGCCGATCTCGGGGCAGAAAGTGGTGCAATTGCCACATTCGTTGCACAACTCGGCCAGGCAGAAGTACTGCTGTCGACCCTCCACCTCCATGCCTTCGGGGGTAGGGAGCCTGATGAATGCGTCGTTGGGGCAGACGGTTACGCAGAAGTTGCAGGCGACACAGCCCCAGCGCTCGAGCACGTTGTCGACCGACCTGGGCAACTTGCTGGTCCCCTCCCGGGTGTAGTGCTCGGAGTCGGCCAGATGATGCAGGCTCTCCACATAGCGGGGCACCGCTTCCGCACCGGATCGTGCGCGCCAGGCGCCGAGGTCGGAGCAACCCCCTTCCTCCAAGGCGCGGTGCAGTCCTTCGAGCATCGGCTTGATCCGTCCGTAGCCACCGGGTTTGAGCAGGTCCGTGCACACCGTCATCGGCGTCAGACCCAAAGCGGCGACTTCGGGCAGGTTCTCCTTGGTCAACCCGGCCGAGAAGCTCACCTGGACCGGACCATCCCTCCCGGTCACCCCGAGCAGCCCGGGCAGAGCCTCGTCGAGCTTGCCGAGCAGGCTCATCGTGATCACGTGCAACGGCTGGCCGGAGAGGTACATCGGGGTGTCGGGGAGACGGTCCCGGTGGTTGTCGACGACCAGGGTGTTGGACAGCTTGATCCCGAAGCGCCGCCCTTCCGAGTCCGCGAAACGCGACAGCTCCCCGATCAGCTCCATCCCCCGCCCGAACTGGAGATCTGCGTCGAAATCTTCCCTGCGCAGCCGGATCTCGTGATAGCCGAGGAGGTCGTGAACGATGGTGCCCACTTCGTCGAACCCGAGCAGGGTCGGATTCAGTTTGACCACGACGTCCAGGCCCTGCCGGGTCATCAGGTGTTTGGTGATCGCCTCGATCTCATCGGGTGGGCACCCATGGAATGTGGACAGGGTGACCGTGTCGGCAATTCGGTTCCGGAAGGGATGATCCCGAAAGGCGGTGAAGGGCTCCGGGATCTCGCCGCGCAGACGTTCGATGGTCACGGTTGCATCCATCAGCCCGTCGATGAATGCGCCTATCTGCGGGGAGGAGATCCCGGCCAGGTCGTAGCCGACGGAGAGGTCGAAGATGTGAGGGCCAGGATCGGCGCCGAGGTATGGCTGGAGCTCCGGCCACCCCCGCAGGATCTCGATCATCATCCAGGCCTTGACGTACTCCTCGAGCGACTGGTGGATCTTGAGCTCCTGGCTCCACTCCACGTTGTAGCCGACCGTCTCCATGTCGATGCAGGGACGGGAGATGTCCAACTCGTCGAGAATCTGGACGGTCTTCAGCTCGATGATTCGCGCCCCGCCCAGCCAGGCCAATACGATGTTCTGTGCCATCTGGGTGTGGGGGCCGGCAGCCGGTCCCAGTGGCGTTGCCGCGCGACGTCCCATGAACTCGGCGGTGAGATCCGGCCCATCGGACACGTTGAAGATGCGAGCGATCGGTAGGTCGAAGATGCGGTGCCGCGTCTCCCACTCGTGGGCAATCCGCCCGAGGAGCACCCGGAGCGGGTACGGGGTGAGTGGCGGTGTTCGATCTGTCATGGCTTTCTCACAATCTCGCATGCAGCCGGGCCGCCTGCTCGGCGGCCTTGGCCCGGACCTCCTCGGGGTCGACCCGGGTGGGAATCCCCGCGTCGAGGACCATCTCGCCATCGACCTCGACCCGCAACGGCCGGATGGCGGGCGTGAAGGCGACGTGCCACGGCCCCATCGGGTCGTATGACCAGGTCACCACGTCGTCGGCCGTCTCCGGGATCAGTTTGCGCCCATTCTCCAGCCAACCCCAGGCCGTCTCCGGCGATGCAGTCACGTCTGCCGCCCGGTGACAGACATACGCCATCTGGAACTCTTCGAGCATGGCCGCCCCGATCCCGTCCGAGCCGAGCACGATCGGGTTGTCGAATCGGGTCGGCCGGGCGTACCCGACGGCATTGTTGAGGTTGGAGCGGGGGTTGTGGGCGATGGTGCCCGGCAGTCCCGGGTCCTCGGGCAAATGGACGCAATGGGCCAGAAGCCAGTCGGGGCGGGCCCGGAGCAGCAGCCGTTCCGGGGCTCCCGCATCCTGTGGCCCTTCACACACATGGATGTGGACCCCGACGCCGAGGTCGGCGGCGAGCCCGGCGGATTTCTCCAGTGTTTCGTCGCCACAGGTGAAGGCTGCGTGGATTCCGACCAACCCCCGGCCACCTCCGCTCAAGAAGCGGCGGTTCTCCTCGAGCCCGCGCCGGGCGCCGTCTGGCCCGTGGCGATCGGTGACGCCGTAAGCGCAAACCACCCGCACACCGACCTCGGCACAGGCATCGGCGATGACATCGAGGCTTCCCTCGATCGCCGTCGGGCTCTCGTGGTGATCGACGATCCCGGTGGTCCCGTGCTCCAACGCCTCGAGCGCTCCCAGCATCGCCGACCAACGGATCATCTCCAGGTCCAGGGCCACATCGAGACGCCACCACACCAACTCCAGGATCTCCTGGAAGTTGGTCGGAGTGGCCGGAGGGGCGGGCATGCCGCGGGCCAGCACCGAGTAGAGATGATGATGCCCGCACACCATTCCCGGCGTAGTCGACGACAAGAGAAGCCCCTTGCTTGCTATCACCATGGTCACATCCGGGCCCGACGCCGGCCAGGGACGAAAGTCCTCAGGTCGGGTGACAAACCGGATCAGCCGGGACGCCAGGGTCCCGAGAGGCAGTGGCGATAGGCCCTATGCCGTGCTCTGAAGGGCCGCGTAGCTTGGGGTGAAGCCCACGAAAGGATGGCATGCGCAGCTTCTCCGGACGCGACATCTTGTCGCTCAAGGGATTCGAGCGGGCCGAATTCGACCACGTGTTCTCGGTTGCCGACGAGCTCGAGCCCATCGCCCGGGAACGGAGGAACACCGACCTGCTCACCGGGAAGACACTGATCACCGCGTTCTATCAGCCCTCTACCAGGACCAGGCTCGCCCACGAGTCGGCCATGATTCGCCTGGGTGGCCAGGTGACCGGGTTCGCCGACGCCAGGATGACTCGCGCCGGTGACTTCTACCAGGAGTCGATCAAGGACACCGTCCACATGCTCGAGTACTACGGCGACGTCATAGTGATGCGCCACTTCCTGCAGGGGGCGCCTCAGGAGGCAGCGAAGTGGTCGTCGATCCCCGTGATCAACGCCGGTGACGGCTGGGGCGAGCACCCGACCCAGGTGCTGACAGACCTGTACACGGTGCAGCGCGAGCTCGGCACCGTCGACGGGCTCACATTCCTCTGCATCGGTGACATGCGGATGCGAACCATGCACTCGATCGGCTACGCCCTCACCCAGTTCGATGCCGAGATGATCGCCATCGCTCCCCCCGAGATGTCGTTGACCGACGACTTCAAGAAGGAGCTGGCCGAGCAGAATCTGGTCATCAGGGAGGCCGAACACGTGCTCGACGTGATCGGAGAGGCCGACGTGATCTACATGGAGCCGGTGGTCCAGGCCGACTACACCAAGGGCCGCGACGAGCGTGGCGGCGAGATCCCGACCACGCCTGACAACTATCGGGTCACCCGCGAGCTGCTCGCCGAGGCGGCCAAGCCGAGCTCGATAGTCCTCCACTCCCTGCCCCGGATGGATGAGTTGCCCGAGGATGTGGATGGGACCCGGCACGCCCGATACTGGCAGGAGGCTTATTACGGCGTCGTGATGCGGATGGCGCTCCTCTCCTTGGTGCTCGGAGCCGTGGAGTAGCCATGCAGACGCATCTCCGCGGCCGGGACATGATCACCACCCAGGAGTGGAGCAAGGACGAGATCGACACGATTCTCGAGGTCGCCCTCGACTTGAAGCGGCGGCGGGCGCTCGGCGAGGAGCACGGGCTTCTTCGGGACAAGGTTCTGGCGATGCTCTTCTTCTTCTCCTCGACACGGACCCGGGCCAGTTTCGAGGCCGGCATGGCCCAGCTCGGCGGACATGCCCAGTTCATCGAGTCGAAGACGACCCAGATAGCCCATGGCGACACCGCCACCGAGATCGGCGAGATCCTGGGGCGTTACAACGACGGGATCGCTATACGACAGGTCGATTGGGAGATCGGCAATCGCTACATCCGTGATGTTGCCGAGGCCTCTCGGGTGCCGGTGCTCAACATGCAGTGCGACTGGTATCACCCGTTCCAGGCGCTCGCCGACCTCCTCACCATCGTCGAGAAGCGCGGGGATCCGCGCGGCCTCACGGTCGACGTGTCCTGGGCCTACGCGGCGAGCTACCAGAAGCCGCTGTCGGTCCCTCAGAGCTTGATCCTCCTCCTCCCCCGCTTTGGCATGAACGTCCGGCTGACCCATCCGCCCGAGTTCCGTCTCCGGGAGGAGATCATCAGCCAGGCTCAGGAGAACGCCCGGGCAGGGAACGGTTCCCTGGAGATTCTGGACGACTTCGGGGCCGGTTTCGACGGGGCCGATGTCGTGTACCCGAAGTCCTGGGGGTGCATGCTGACCACCTCGGATCAAGAGGAGTCGGCCAAGATCGCGGCCAAGTACCAGGACTGGATCGCAGATGAGGCACGGCTGGCCCGGGCGTCTGATTCGGTCGGGTACATGCACTGCCTTCCCGCCGACCGCGGCATCGAGGTGACCGACCAGGTCATCGACGGGCCGCACAGCTGGGTGTTCGACGAGGCCGAGAACCGTCTCCATGTCCAGAAGGCCGTAATGGCCTTGACGATGTGACGTCGGGATGAGCAAGCGCGTCGTGGTGGCGATCGGTGGCAACAGCCTGATCACCGACCCACAACACCAAACCGTCGAGGACCAGTATCTGGCCGCAGCCGAGACCGACCACCACATCGCGGGGCTGGTGGCAGACGGGTGGGAAGTGGTCATCACCCACGGCAATGGCCCCCAGATCGGGTTCATCCTGCGACGCTCCGACCTGGCAGCCCACGAGCTCCACGAAGTGCCACTGGACGTGTGCGGTGCGGACACCCAGGGAGCGATCGGATACATCCTCCAACAGAACCTGACCAACGACTTCCGGAGGATGGGCATCGCCAAGGAGGTGGCAACCGTGGTGACCCAGGTGGAGGTCGACGCCACCGACCCTGCCTTCATGGAACCCTCCAAGCCGATCGGCTCCTTCTTCAGCGAGGCCGATGCGATCAAACGTCGGGATCACGACGGCTGGGACATCACCGAGGACGCCAATCGCGGATGGCGGAGGGTGGTGGCCTCCCCCATCCCCAAGCGAATCGTGGAGATCGAGGCGATCAAGATTCTGATCGACGCGGGGCTGGTGGTCATCGCCGCCGGTGGTGGTGGCATCCCGGTGGTGGCCGACGAGGCCGGTGACCTCCACGGCGTGGCGGCGGTGATCGACAAGGACCGCGCATCGGCAATGCTCGCCACCGCGGTCGGCGCAGATCTCCTCCTGATCAGCACCTCCGTGGAGCAGGTGGCCCTCGACTTCGGCACACCGGCACAGCGGTGGATGCCCGAGCTCACCCTGGAGGATGCGAAGCAACGTCTCGCCGAGGGCACGCATTTCCACAAGGGCTCGATGGCTCCCAAGATCGAGGCGGTGATCCACTTCCTGGAGGCCGGTGGCAAGGAGGCGATCATCACCAATCCGGAGAATCTGGAGCGAGCGATGCGGGGCGAGACCGGCACGAGGGTCCATCGATGAACGTGGTCCATCTCGAGTGCCTGGTCTGTCACAAGACCTACGGATCGGACGCGGTGGATTACGTGTGTCCCGACCACGGGGACGATGGCGTCCTCGACGTCGTATACGACTACGACCGGATCGGGGCTCTTCTCGATCGTGAGACCGTCGCCGATGGCGACATGTGGGTGTGGGAACCGCTCCTGCCTGTCCACCCGGGCTCCCACCTGCCTCCGCTCCGCATCGGTGGGACACCCCTCTATCCATCGCCGGTACTGGCCGAACGGGCCGATCTCGGCGGAGTCTGGGTAAAGGACGAGGGCGTGCAACCGACCGGCTCGCTCAAAGACCGGGCCTCGGCCATGGCGATCGTCAAGGCCGCCGAGCGTGGGGCGCAGGTGGTCACCACAGCATCCACCGGCAATGCTGCCGCCGCCCTGGCCGGCGTCGCAGCCTCGGTTGGCCAACCCACCGTCATCTTCGTGCCCGCCACCGCCCCCGAGGCCAAGGTGGCGCAGCTACTCGCCTATGGGGCGAAGGTGCTCCTCGTCGAGGGCAGCTACGACGAAGCCGTCGAGCTCTGCCTGCGCGCAGGCAGCAAATTCGAGTGGTACAACCGGACCACCGGTTACAACCCTTACATGTCCGAGGGCAAGAAGACGGTGGCGCTCGAGATCGCCCGACAGCTCGAATGGAATCTGCCCGACGCAGTGTTCGTCTCCGTGGGTGACGGGTGCATCGTCGGCAGCCTGTGGAAGGGGTTCAGTGACCTTCGAGCGCTCGGTTGGATCGGGGAGATGCCCCGCCTCATCGGTGTCCAGGCTTCCGGGTCGAACTACCTGGCCGAGGCCTGGGAAAAGGGGGAGGACGTCTTGACCAAGCCCCGCATCGTGGCGAGAACGGTGGCGGACTCCATCGCCGCCGGATTGCCCCGTGACCGGGTCAAAGCCATGAGAGCGGTGGCGGAGAGCGACGGCGCCTTCGTGACCGTGAGCGACGAGCAAATACTTGCTTCCATCCCCACCGTCGCCTCGAAGGTCGGGGTGTTCCCCGAGCCGGCCGCGGCCGCCTCGTGGGCGGGCGTGGAGGCCGCCCGGGAAGCCGGTCTGATCTCGGAGAAGGACCGGGTCGTCGTGCTGTCCACCGGGACCGGGCTCAAGGACGTACCGGCAGCCATGAGGGCGGTCACGGCGGCAGGGGCACACGCTCGCCGCATCAGCCCGGACCTCGACTCAGTGGCGGCAGCACTCGAGGAGGAGAGGAAATGATCGACCTGACCATCGTCGACCGGGGTCTGGAGCACGCAGTGACGAGGGCACGAGAGCGGAACATCGTCATCCCGACCTTCGCCCAGATGCGCGATCCCGGCTCGATCCCGGCCGATGTAGTCGGCCGCCTCGAATCGGTTGGGTTGTGGGACCTGGACCCGTTGAATCTCTTCCGGATCACCTGGCACAACGCGCCGGTCGAGAAAGGCGGCGGCTTTGGCGAGGTGAACTACCTCGAGTTCCCCCGCGAGCTCACCGGTGTCGACGCCCGGATCGTGGCCCTGGTCGGGAAGTGGTTCCCGACCGGCGCGCACAAGGTCGGCGCCGCCTTCGGCTGTCTCGTGCCTCGGCTGGTGACCGGCCAGTTCGACCCCACCACGCAGAAGTCGGCCTGGCCCTCGACCGGCAACTACTGCCGGGGCGGTGCCTACGACGCCAACCTCCTCGCCTGCGAGTCGATCGCCATCCTCCCCGAAGGGATGAGCTCCGAGCGCTTCGCCTGGCTCGAGGCGGTGGCCGGTGAAGTCATCAAGACTCCGGGTTCGGAGAGCAATGTGAAAGAGATCTTCGACAAGTGCGCCGAGCTGCGTGCCTCCGGCGAGGACATCGTCATCTTCAACCAGTTCGACGAGTTCGGTAACTACCTGTGGCACTACACGGTGACCGGTCCGGCAATGCTCGAGGTGTTCGAGGCGCTGAAGGGCGAACGAGGTCGTCTGGCCGGGGTGGCGTACTCCACCGGATCCGCCGGCACCATCGCCTCGGCCGACTTCCTCAAGCAGCACCACCCCACGGTGCGGGTGGCCGCCTCGGAGGCTCTGCAATGCCCGACTCTGCTATTGAACGGCCACGGCAGTCATCGGATCGAGGGCATCGGTGACAAGCACGTTCCGTGGATCCACAACCTGCGCAGCACCGACATGGTCACCGGCATCGACGACGCCGGGCCCATGGCCCTGATCCACCTGTTCAACGAACCCGCCGGTATCGACTATCTGGTCTCGGTGGGCATTCCCGAAGCTCTGGTCTCCCGCCTGCCGGAACTCGGGATCTCCTCGATCGCCAACCTCCTGTCGTCGATCAAGCTTGCCCGGTGGTACGAGCTGGGAAGTGATGACCTGGTGATCACCATCGCCACCGACTCGATGGACATGTATCAGAGCCGGCTCGTCGAGGCCCGTGACCGGCATGGCGAATTGGACAGCACCGGCGCAGCGGTCGCCCATCAGCGCTGGCTGCTCGGTGAGTCGACGGCCAATGTTGAAGAGCTGGGCTATTGGGAGCGCCGCAGGATCCACAATCTCAAGTACTTCACCTGGGTGGAGCAGCAGGGAAAGGACGTCGCCGTGCTCGATCGCCAGTGGCACGATCCCGATTACTGGACAGAGATCCAGCAGATGACAGAGCCGATCGACGACCTGATCCGGCAGTTCAACGCCAGAGTGGCTGCGTCATGAGCCGCCCAAGCGTCACCGAGTATCGCCGTCCGGTCTCCCTCGACGAGGCCTGGCGGCACATCGCCGACGGGGACCCGGCCGTGCGGCTCCTCTCCGGTGGCAGCGATCTGGCCATCAGTGCCCCGCCCGAGGTGACCACGCTGGTGGATATCGGTGGGGTCCTCGATGCCGACATCGAAGCCGATGACGAGGGATCCGTTCAAATCGGGGCGGGGGCCACCCTCACCGCGATCCTCGAGCACCCGGACCTCTCCAGCCACGCCCGGGGTGTGATTCCCGAGATGATGGTCCATGTGGGGAACCCGCTGCTCCGCAACTTTGCCACGATCGGTGGTCATCTGGCCCGGGGGAGGCTGTCGGACGTGGTGCCTGTCCTCATCGCTCTCGACGCCGAGGTGATGCTGTATCGAGACGGCTCGACCGCTCGGATGGCTCTCTCCGACTACCTCACCGATCATCACAACGACACGCCCCACATCCTCACCGGGGTCCGCCTTTCCGGCCTCCCCGATCGGTCGGCGGCCGCTTTCCACCGTATCTCCCGCACCGCATTCGACTTCCCCATCCTCAATGCATGTTGTCGTATCGATGCCTCGGGTGATCGCATCGACCAGATCCGGATCGTGTGTGGGGCGACTCCCCAGGTCTTCGAGCGGGCCCGACAAGCGGAGGCATCGCTCGCCTCCGGGGGCCTGAGCACGGATTCGATACGGGAGGCGTCCCGGCTGGCCCGTGGGGAGATCCAGACCGGGTCGGGCTGGGTCGCCACTGCCGAGTACCGCAGCCATCTCGTCGAGGTCCTGGTCACACGCTGTCTCGAGACCGCAGTGGAGAGGCTGTCGCCGTGAAGGTCGAGCTCGTCGTCAACGGGGGCCACCGGGTGGTGCGAGTCGAGCCAGGCGAGACCCTGCTCGAGGCGCTCCGCGCCGATGGTTACACCAGTGTCAAGAACGGATGCGCCAATGGCGATTGCGGGGCCTGCGCCGTCCTCGTCGACGGCAGGGCGGCCGCATCCTGTCTGCTGTTCGCCGCCCAGGTCGAAGGAAGGGAGATCATCACCATCGAGGGGTTGACTGGGGCCGACCAGGCCTATCACCCACTGCAACGGACGATGCTCGACGCAGGTGGCGTCCAATGCGGGTTCTGCATCCCGGCCATGATCCTCACCGCGGCCGACCTGCTGGCGCGCAATCCCGAGCCCACCCGGGACGAGATCACCTCATACCTCTCGGGAAACCTCTGTCGTTGCACCGGTTACGCCAAGCAGATCGAGGCGATCGAGATGGCGGCCGCCATACTGCGAGAAGGGGGGGTCGATGGCTGACAAGTTCAACGTCGTCGGGGCTTCGCTGCACCGAGTGGATGGGCGGGCACTGGTAACCGGAAAGCCTGTGTTCGCCGACGACCTTCCCAAGCGAGCCGGGCTCCTCCACATCGCCTTGCTGACCAGCCCGCACGCCCATGCCCGGATCGCGTCGATCGACACAACCCGGGCCGAGGTCATGCCCGGGGTCTCCCTGATTCTCGACCACCGCAACACACCGGAGCGGCGGTACACCACGGCCGGCCAGGGATACCCCGAGCCATCGCCGTATGACGCCCGGATGTTCGACACCAAGGTGCGTTGGGTTGGGGACCGTGTCGCCGCCGTGGCTGCCGCGTCGCTTCTCGAAGCGCAACGTGCGGCCGAGGCCATCGATGTCGAGTACCAGTTGCTCGAGCCGGTGCTGACAGTCGACGAAGCCATTGCCCAGGGTGCGCCGGTCATCCACGACGAAGACGACGCTCTCGACATCTGGGACGGCTCCCGCAATATCGCGGCCCATGTGGTCGCCACCGCCGGCGACGTCGCCCAAGGCTTTGCCGAGTCCGACGCCGTCGTCGAGGTGACCACCGAGACCCAGTACGGCCAACATGCCCCGCTCGAGCCCCACGTGGCCAACACTTATCTGGACGAGAACGGCCGTCTCGTCATCGTCACCTCGACCCAGGTCCCGTTCCACGTGCGCCGGATCATCGGCATGCTGCTCGACGTCCCCATCCATCGGATCCGCGTGATCAAGCCGAGGATCGGGGGCGGTTTCGGCGTGAAGCAGGAGGTGCTCATCGAGGATCTTCCCGCACTGGTCACCCTCCGAACCGGGCTCCCGGCCGAGCTGGTCTACAGCCGCCACCAGGAATTCATCTCGTCAAGGACGAGGCATCCGATGCGGATCAGGGTCAAGCTCGGAGCCAAGTCGGATGGCCGCCTCCATGCCATCGAGATGGACGTCCTCTCCAACACCGGCGCCTACGGGGCGCACAGTCTGACCGTCCTGTCCAACGTGGGATCGAAGACCCTGCCCTTGTACAACAAGGCGCCAAACCTCCTGTTCAAGGGGGACGCCGTCTACACGAACCTGCCGGTGGCGGGTGCCTACCGCGGATACGGCGCCACACAGGGCTACTTCGCCCTGGAGACGGCGGTGGACCGTCTCGCGTCCTCACTGGACATGGACCCTCTCGACTGGCGACTGCGCAACCACATCCAGGAAGGTGAGACATCACCGATCTTCGTGGCACTGGGAGAGGGCCGGGAAGGGGTCGAACAGACCATTACCTCGTGTGCCCTCACCGAATGCATCCGCCAGGGCGCCGAGAGGATCGGGTGGGAGGAGAAGCGCGGCAAGCGTGAGCGCCACGGATCATGGGTACACGGGGTGGGCATGTCGGTCCACATGCAGGGTTCGGGCATCCCTGCGATCGACATGGGCGCCGCCACGATCAAGATGAACGACAACGGGTCGTTCAACCTGTTGATCGGAGCCACCGATCTGGGAACCGGCTCGGACACGATCCTGGGCCAGATCGCAGCAGAAGTGCTGACCGTGCCCCTGGAGAAGGTCATCGTTACCTCCTCAGACACCGATATCACCCCATTCGACGTCGGGGCTTACGCCAGCTCGACGACCTACGTATCCGGGATGGCGGTGCAACGAGCCGCGGCCGACGTTCGGGCACAGATCCTGGACGTGGCGAGGGAGATGCTGGGTTCCGACCCCGCCTCGCTCACTCTCGAAGACGAGCGGGTGACAGCGTCCAACGGGGGATCGGTAACCCTCGACCAGATCGGAATTCGCACCCTCTACGGTGAGAACCAGCGGCAGATCGGGGCAACCCACTCGTTCGCGCCTCAGCTCTCACCGCCACCTTTCCTCGCCGCGTTCTGCGAGGTCGCGGTGGACGAGGACACCGGTCAGGTGGCGGTGGTCCGTTTCGTCTCCGCCGTCGATTGCGGCACGCCGATCAACCCGAGGTCCGCGGAAGGACAGGTCGAGGGGGCCATCGCCAACGGGATCGGGTATGCGTTGTACGAGGAGTTGGTCTTCGATGCGATGGGGCGTCCGAAGACCACCGACTATGCCCGTTACAAGGTCCCCGGGCCACAGGACCTGCCCCGACTGGAGACAATCCTCGTCGAGTCGTATGAGCCCACCGGTCCGATGGGAGCCAAGTCGGTGTCCGAGATCGGGATCAACGCCCCGATCCCCGCCATCGCCAATGCGATCCATGATGCGACCGGGCTCTGGCTGACCAAGACGCCGTTCACCGCCGAGCGGGTGTGGCGTGCGCTCCAAAGCCGCTGAGACTTCGCGGTTCTCAGTCGTCCAATGAGCCGCAATACATCGGCCCCAAGTGTCCGGCCTGAGGTTGGTGGCGTCCGTCGGTGGTTCCCATGAGCAGGACCCGGGATCCGAGTGGCTCGTCCAGTTCCAACAGGTAACAGGTGGGTGGATTGGCCGGACATTCCTGAAACCCGCCCTTTGGTCGGACTCTGACCGTCACGATGACCGCGTCCTCCTCGTACTCGATCTCCGGCTTGTGGATTCGCCCTTCGGCGCTGTCACCGCTCGCACATGCCTTCTCGAGGACCACTATCTCGATAGCCCGTGAGTCGGGGCCGACAACCTCCCCGGGTGCCGGTTCCCATGCGGTGACCTCTCCTGAGCTCGAGAATCCACATGCCGATATCGCCACGATCAAGACGGTCGCCAGTCCAAGCGCGGACCGTCGCAGTGTCGGGGGATTCGAGCGTTCCAAGCCGGTGAAATGCTATCTCTCAATCGGTAGCCGACTCCAGGCCTGGCCTCAGAACACGCCGTCATATGCACCTGGTCGGGCGAGAATGAATCGCATCAGCGAGACCCTGACCCAGGACGCAACTCGGACGGTCGCGGAGACCTCGGGGCCGTGGCCAACGCGCTTCGAGCGGTTCTCGGCGCTGGCGGTGCTGACCGTCTTCGCCCTGACCTGGCCTGTGCTCGGTTTGCTGGGCAACAACGCGGAGTTCTTCCTCGCCCGACGCTCACCCAAAGGGGAGATCCTCCTGCTCGGTGTGGTGATGACGCTGGCAATCCCTGCGCTGCTGGCCACGGTTGGCAGCCTGCCCGGCAAGGCCGGCGCGGTCATCGGTTTCGGGATGATCGCCCTCCTCTCCTCCCTGCTGGCCTTCCTCTACCTCCGGCGTCTCCCGTTCCCCTGGTGGGGAGCGATCGGGGCCGCACTCATCGTCGGATCCCTGGCCACCTGGGCCTTCCACCGCTTCGATCCGGCACGTCAGATGGCGCGGTATCTCCTCCCCGTCCCTCTCGTCTTCCTGGTCGCTTTCCTGGTCGCGACCCCAGCGGGGGCAGTCCTGATCGATCAAGGCTCGGTGATCGGGACAGCAGTCCCGGTCGAGAGCCCGGTGCCCGTGGTCATGCTGGTGCTGGACGAGTTCCCCGTCGCATCGGTGATCGATGCGAGGGGAAACCTGCGGACCGACCTCTATCCCAACCTCGCCCGTCTCGCCGACGACGGGACATGGTTTCGCAACGCCGTCACTGTCGAACAACAGACCGAGCACTCGGTGCCGGCCATGCTCACCGGATCGATCCCGGATCAGTCGCTCACACCGTTCGCCGGCCAGTACCCCAACACCTTGTTCACCGCCCTGCAGGGCGCCTACGAGCTCCACGTGTACGAAACGATCACACGGCTGTGCCCGGTTGCCCTCTGCGAAGGGCTCTCTTCCTCGGCCGCACCAATCGCCTGGGACGTCGGGATCGTGGCCGGGCATGTGCTCCTCCCCGACTCGCTGACCGGCGGGCTCCCCGAGATCGACAAGAGCTGGGGTGATTTCGGGGCAGCCTCCGAGGATTTCGACATGGTCGCCGAGTTCCGGAAGCAGCTGAAGCTCGATGCAAGGGCGCCCGTTCAAACCCTGATAGAAGACATCGGGAACGGGGTCGGAGACAAACCCCCTCTCTACTTCCTCCATGTCCTCATCCCGCATCATCCGTGGCAATTCCTCCCCGACGGGCGCCGGTACCCCCTGGTCTTCGAAGGCAACCCGGCAGCCAAGGACGGGGGATGGATCGATGACGAATTCCTGGTGGCCCAATCGATGCAGCGGCACCTCCTCCAGGTGGGCTACGCCGACCATGCCGTTGGACAGGTGATCGCCGCGCTCGAGGAGGCCGGCATCTACGAGCAGGCCATGGTCGTGGTGGTCGCCGACCACGGGGTCTCCATCAAGCCGGGCGTTCTACATCAGCGGGTGATCACCGACGACACGGTCGGCGACATCGCGGCCATCCCGCTCTTCATCAAGACACCCGAATCCAGCGGCGGGATGATCGACGACCGCCGGGCGCTGACCATCGACATCCTTCCCACCATTGCCGACGTGATCGGTGCCGAGATCCCCTGGGACATGGAAGGAGCCTCACTGCTCGAACCTTCCCCAAATCGCACCGAGACCACCACCCGCGGCCCGAAGGGGGACGTGACCTTTGGCGTGGATGGGGACGAGAAACTGGGAGTTGCCGAGCGCATCGAGGGGTTGTTCCCCGGCGGTGATCCTTGGGCGCTCCGCCCCGCCGGCACCCCGGACCTGATCGGTGAGAGGGTCGACATCTCGAGCATGCCGATAGCCGATGTGACCGGGCGGTTGGCCCAGCCGTTGCTCTATGACAAGGTAGACACCAGCGGCGATGTGATCCCGGTCAGGTTCGCCGGGAACCTGACCGGCGCGAACGGCACGGAGATCCTGGCAGTGGCAGTGAATGGCGAGATCGGTGCGATCACCCGCGCCTACCGGGACGAGGACAGAGTGTCGTTCCTGGCCATGGTCCCGCCTCGCCTGCTCCGGGACGGTGACAACCGGATCGACCTCATCCAGGTGATGCCGGGCGGTGAGCTCCATCTCGTTGGCCCGCCCCAGCCCGATTGACCTGACGACGGACTGTCGCGTCGATGCCCACCGGCCGCAGTGGCATTGGGACATATGACCCTTGTATTCGATCTCCTTTGGACCGGATACTTCTGTAGGTGCTCAGAATCGACGATCTCCACAAGGATTTTGGAGATGTAGTCGCCCTCGATGGCTGCAATCTCACGGTGGAGCGCGGTCAGATGCTCGGCCTGCTTGGCCCGAACGGAGCCGGAAAGACCACGACAATGCGGGCGATCTTCGGTCTTGTTCGCCCCGACACCGGCACTCTCAGCTGGAACGGAGAGCCGATCTCACGGTCAGTGCGTCGGCGCTTCGGATACATGCCGGAGGAACGCGGCCTCTATCCGAAGCTCACGGTCCGATGGCAGCTGGCCTACCTCGGGAGACTCCACGGGATGAGGGCGTCCGCAGCTCTAGCGGCGGCCAATCAATGGCTGGAGGTCTTCGCCCTCGAGGAGCGCGCCGATTCCAAGTTGCGCGAGCTCTCACACGGCAATCAACAGCGTGTCCAGTTGATCGCAGCGCTGATCCACGATCCAGAGCTGATCGTGCTCGACGAGCCCTTCACGGGTCTCGACCCGATCGGGGCGGCGTCGATGGCAGACATCCTGAGGGACCAAACCGAAGCCGGAAAAGCCGTTGTGTTCTCGAGTCATCAGCTCGACGTGGTCGAGGATCTCTGCCGGGACGCCGTCATCCTCGACCGGGGGCGTGTTGTCCTCGAGGGCACTGTGAAGGCCCTGCGCAGCGTCTCACCTGATCGCTATGTCGAGGTGGTCGGCACAGACCAGTCGTGGACAGCGGGGTTGCCCGGCGTCGAGGTGATGGAACGCTCCGAAGACCGCATCAGAGTGAGGATCGGGAGCTCGGTCGGCTTCGAAGACGTAGCGCGGGCGCTGGCCCGGCAGCGTGTCTCAGAATTCATCTTCGAGCCCCCGCCGCTCTCTGAGGTCTTCAAGAAGGCGGTCGAGCGGTGAGCGAGACACGTCTGGTAGGTGTCGCGATCTGGCGTGAGCTCCACGCGCGGAAGAAGGCGTTCCTGATCTCCACCGCGATCGCTGCCACGGTGGTGATCGCAGGTCTGGTGACATTGGCACTTGTCATAGGAGAGGAACCGCCCAGACCCGTGGTGGGCACTCTGATCGAGGACACGACCCGGATCGGCGATGAGATCGGCCGGCAACTCGGTCCCGAGGTGGGGTTCGAGATGGCATGGTTCGAGGGTCAGCGGGAAGCGGAGGAAGCCCTCGCCGGCGGCGAGCTCTCGGCATTGATCGTCGGGCCGCGCGAGGTGCTGTGGACGGACTCGACGCCTTCGTGGCTGGCAGACGCGGTCGCCTCGGCCATGCGCAACTTGTACGTGGAGGAGGTGGCGGCGAGCCTCGATCTCGAGCCGGCCGATACGGAGCGCCTCCTGGCGCCGATCGACGGCCGGACCCTCGTCGTCGATGAACGCGACACAGGGGTCGAGGTCCTGGCCACGGTTTCGATAATCGTGATGTTCGGCGCCATCCTCGCCTACGGCCAGTGGATCGCCTACGGGGTGGTCGAAGAAAAGGCCAATCGGGTTGCAGAACTGGTGCTTGGGGCGGTCAGCCCTCTCCAGATGCTCATTGCCAAGTTGGCCGGCATAGGCGGCCTTGGGCTGGTTCAGCTGGTGATAGTCGGAACGGCGGCTCTCGTCACCGGCCGCATCGCGGGTGTCGACATGCCCCCTGTGACGATATCGACCCTAGCCTGGCTCGCACTCTGGTTCATCCTGGGATACGCGTTCTACGGCACCCTGTACGCCGCGGCTGGGTCTCTCGCCACCGATACCCAGGAGGCCGGTGGCTACATCACACCGATCAACATCCTTCCCATAACCGGCTACATGGTGGGAGTCATCTCCATCTCCGTCGGCGCCGAGACCCTCCCGCGGGTTCTCTCCCTCATCCCCTTCTGGACACCCCTTCTGATGCCGGCCCGGATGGCGCGCGGTTCTGTGGCGGGATGGGAGATCGGCCTGGCGGTCGTGTTGATGGTGGTCTTCACCCTTGTCATGGCCCGCTTCTCCGCCCGGGTCTACCTCGGGGGAATCACACAGGCCACCAGGTCGGTCGGATGGCGGCAGGCGTTTCGGGGTGGAGGAGACTTCGCGCCAACCCGAAAAGTGCCACCCAGCCACCACGCCGGTCCGGCCGCCGGTACCTGAGCCTTCCGCCGAGCCTTCAGATCAGGGCGGCGTAGTCCGCTGAGATCCTCTCCCAATCCAGCAGCGCAGTGAACCCGGTGAGGCCAAGAGTCGAGGCGAGGGCGGGGAGGTCGTTAAAGGGTGGCGGGATGAATCTTGGTTGCTCGACCAGGCCCTCCTCCTCCAATTGATGCAAGGTCTTCATGTCGAGCAGGTCGACCTTCCCGCAGAAGAGCAATGGTATCCGATGGGCCCGGCCCAGGTTGATCGCCAGACGCACGTAGAGAAGGGTGAGGACAAGGCCCTTCCCGTACCCGAGATCCTTGGTGAACGGCCCCGCCTCGGGGAGGCTTCCCCGGAAGATGCGCGTCGAAGCAGCCCAGGCGTCGTCCTCGCTCAACCCGTCGGTGCGGAGCATCTCGAAGACCTCCACGAACGAGGCTCCCTCAGATGCCGCCTTGATCCCTTCGATGCGGTACATCAGCTTGGCCAGCCTCCGCGGGTGACTGCGCAGGTTGAGCATCTCGGTCAACACCGCGAGGCCCTCCTGGGTCACCGTTGTCCTCGGCGCAGCCTTGCCCAGAAACGTGCACACCGGCTGGGAGAGCCCGTTCTGGGTAGTCCCGATGTGGACCCAGGCCTCATGGGCCTCGAGGAGGTCCAGGTCTCTCAGCGAGAACGAGCGGTCCTCGCGCACCTTGATGTAGTCGCTCCCCGCTGCCGCGTCGGCGGCGATCCCGTCATCGGGTATGACCTCCACCATTCCAGGCCCCATCGAAGCGTCGACCTTGGCACGGAGGATCTCAACCGCCTCGGTGCCCGGGATGCTCCGAACATCCCGTTCGGAGGAGCTGTCGGTGTCGAGGCCCTCGAGCACCATCCTCATCTGCACCGCCAGGTCTGCAATGGTCGGTCCGCCTGCGTGAAAGACGTCGTGCGGTGTCCCGTAGAGAAGACTCGAGATCTGGGCGAAGCCCTCGGTGCCCCTCGCCTCCAGGAGATCGACCGTGAGCCGGAACTGCTCGCACATGAAGCGCATCATGGTCCCGGCCGGGGAGACCGGCCCCAGCTTGCCCAGGATGTCGGCTTCGATCGAGCGAAGCTCGTTTCTGGTGAGATCGGGATCCAGCTTCGTGCCCCGCTCCTCGTAGTAGGCGCGATCCACCTTGGGCTGCTCCTTGAACCCCGAGGCGAAGAACCGGTCTCTGATCGAGTCGTCCCAGTTGATCGCACTGAGCACCTTGATCGGCTTCTGCGCCTCGACGATGCGGTCGGAGAGCTCCCGAATCGTGTCACGATAGGTATCCGTCATCTCGGGTCACTCCTTGGCTCGTCACTCCTGGCCCCCTCGGAGAGTATTGCTCATCCATCGGCCTCCGAATCCTCCCGAAACGCGTTCACCGCCGCGCCCACCGTGGGGTAGAAGTTCTCGTCTCCGATTCGGTCGTAGAGGCCGTAGGCCCGCAGCCGATCCTTGACCGTTCCCTTGAGGCCGGCAAAGGCGAACGACAGTCCTTTGAGGCGGAGATCCTGGAGGAGGTCTGTGAGGATCTCGGCACCCGTGGTGTCAATGTCGGTGATGGCATCGCCAACCACAACCACACGCTCGATTGGCCGGGACGCCTCGCCCAAGAGACCCTGGAGACGTCTACCGAATGTCGGGGCGTTAGCGAAGAACAAGGGGGCGTCGAAACGAACGATCAGAAGCCCCGGGATCGTCTGACCATCCGCGTGCCGCTCCCGATCGTGATACCCCTTGAGGCCGGGTACCCGGACCAGCTCGGCACTGTGAGGATGCCAGGCACGCCTGATGA
>JBFYOJ010000221.1:0-2841 GCA_041303885.1 Acidimicrobiia bacterium
ACCAGAATGCCAGTAACCAGTCGCCATAGTGCGACGAAGGGCCACAGGTACCAGGGTGTCTTCTTGGTTTCCGTGCTCATCTTCACTCCCTGATCGGTCCCGTCGGGGACGGAGTATCGAGAAGACCGATCCACGCCGACAAGAATAGCACGAGCCGCTGTGGCCGTCCGAGGCCCGGCTGACCTTGGGCTGACGCTCCCAAGCTCCATCCGTCTCCAATAACGTCCTGAACCCATAGAGGGGCTTTACATCAGGCAGAAATCCTGCTAAACTCCCGAATCGTAGGTTGCGCGTGAGTTCAGTCAGGAAGTCGAAAGACCACGGCCTGAGCGGACTCTGCTCGGGCCGTGTTGGTAAGGACCGGGCGACCGGATTCCCGACGGCTGACGAACGAAGCAAGCGCCTAACACTCATTTGCCCGAAGGAGAACAGTACGATGGCAGAGCGTGTTGTCGGCACCGTGAAGTGGTTCAACAGCGGGAAGGGATACGGTTTCATTGCCCGTGAAGGCGGCCCGGACGTGTTCGTCCACTTCACCGCCATCCAGTCGGAGGGTTTCCGCACGCTGGAGGAGGGTCAGAAGGTCGAGTTTACGATCGAACAGGGCCAGAAGGGCCCGCAGGCCAGCAGCGTCACCATTCTCTAACGACGGATACTTACACGGAACACGGCGCCCCACCGCGAGGTGGGGCGCTCTGATTCCCGGTGGGGAGCACCGCCGAATCGCCGACGTGAGGCTAGGGAGGCGCGTACACCCACTCGGCGAACAAAGGGCTCAGGTCGCATCCGCACCGTGCTTCGGCCATCCGCTGCAGGTCCTGCGGCATGGCCTCCTGCCAGGGGAAGGCGGCCGTGTAGGCGTGCAGGAACTCATCGAAGGGCGCCTCGCCCAGCTCGTCTTCGAGGGCCTCAAAGAAGAGCGGCCCGCGCCCGTAGACAATGGCCGAATAAGCATTCTCGTCGTACGCCTTAACGGGCTTCCCGATCGGGATGGGCTCCCGGCCGATGAGGTCCCAACGGCGATAGAACGATGCACGCATCCCGGCCGCACCGTCTTCGCCGTAGCGGTCTCCGGCGTACTGCAACGTGGCGAACTGCGCCAGTGCCTCGTCCATCCAGGGGTCCTCGAGCTGATCGTTCCCGACCAGGTTATAGAACCATTCGTGCGCTGCCTCGTGAGCCGTGACCCACTCGAGCAGGCTCTCCTCGGGCTGGTCGCCGAAGTCCGGCGTGGTGGAGTACAGCCGGTCGGTCAGGGCGAATGCCCCGGGGTATTCGATCCCCAGGGCGTAGGTCGGCGTCGTCACCACGTCCAGCTCCGTGTACGGGTAATCGCCGTACCGTTCACGGAAGAACTCGAGCGCGTGGCCGGCGATCTCCAGCGTCAGTTCCGCCCTCGCCTCGGTCCCCTCGGCCGAACAGCTCCGGAGCGTCGTGTTGCCGACGACCTTCGTCGTGATGCGGTACTCTCGGCTGGCGGCCAGGAAGAAATCGCGGGCCGGCCCCGCGGCGAGCAGCACTTCCTGTTGGCCGCCGGACTCACTCCGGGCGATCTCGGACCCCGTGCCGCAGAAGACCAGCTCGGCCGGTGCGCGCACGCGCACCAGGTAGAAGCTCGCATCGGCATAGGTCACATCGCCGTACGACGGAGGGATCTCCAGGTTCCACCCCTTCGAATCGAACACGGCGACCATCGGGTATCCGTGAGCATAGGCCAGCACACCAGAGGCGTTCGCCAGAACTCCGTAGTTGAGTTCGAGTTCCTGAGGTACGCGCACTTGGAAGTCGATGCCGATCACAACACTGGCGCCGGCCGCCAGGGCGGGCGCCAGCGGGATCGTGATCGAGCCCTGGCCTTCGCCGTAGGCCGGCTCGACTTCGGCGCCGTCGATGCGGACTGCCGACAAGGTCATCTCCCCGCCGAGCAGGTTGGGCAGCAGGTGAAGCGCCACTTGGTCCAGCGGTTCAGATTCGGTGTTGGTGTACAGGACTTCTTGCGTGCCGTCGACCGTCGACAGATCCGGGGCGATCTCCAACGCCAGGTGATAGACGCTTGCGCCAGGCAGGCCGCTCAGCACGGGCTGCTGGGATTCGACCAACCCCGTGCTGAACACGGATCGATCGGACCACGGCATGTCGAACAAAGCCTGGCTTCGCTCGTCCTGCGGTGGGCGCGCTGCGGGAAGGGGAAGGGAGGCGGAGGCCCGGCACCCGGAGAGCGCCAGCGATGCCACCAGGAGTCGAACGGGTAGGGACCGCACTCGCACCTCCCGGGCAATCGGCTCCGGTCAGGGATGGTCGAAGCAGCTAGCTCGAGCCCGAGCCGGCCAGCTCGGCGTATTCCTGGGAGACCGGAGAGGCGTCCTGAATCCCGAGGGTTGCCAGCAGTTCGCTGATCAATCCCGCCTTCTCCTCGGCGTCGCGGCGCGACCATGTGCGGGACTTGATCTCGATGAAGGATCCGGGCAATGCCGGGTGGGTCACCTGGTCGATGTTGACGAAGAACTCCTCGCCCTTATAGGTGATTTGCCAGCGGAGCCGGTCCTTGGTGACCCCGGATTCGGAGGTGGGTTTGAAATACTCCCGGTAGAACCGCAGGCTGTGTTTGGCGGGAGCGATGAAGCGCGATCGGGACAACAGCACCGAGTTCGGATACTCGCCTTCCTTCACTGGGCCGGTGAGGGTCAGCCGATAGCGAACGTTAAAAACGTTGCCGGAGACGTCGATGAACTCGTCCTCCCGGTGACGCAGCCGTTCGGGCACCGCCCCGCCGAAGGCGAAGTAGGTGTCGTACTCATGGTAGTGCGCCTTGCGAGTTACCTGCACGCTCCCGGTCTCCAG
>JBFYOJ010000222.1:0-19585 GCA_041303885.1 Acidimicrobiia bacterium
GGGTCTTCAGTCTGTGTGGGCCAAGCTGCGCCGCACCCCCGCCGAGGCTCAGGCGGAAACGACTACTGCCGACGCCTGAATCGGTTCAGGACGTCTTCTGAGACTCAGGCCTCAAGAACACGTCAGACTCTGATCCACCGTCCCCAGACACTCGCCTAAGCGGGCCAGGTCGCCCTTGTCGAGGATTCTCATCTCAGCCGCCTGACCGTCGAGCTCGGCGCGTGACACGATGAATGCTTCATTCTCGATCTCACCGAGGTTCAGGTCGCCCGTGCAAGAGATGATCGACCGGAGCACCGAGAGCGTGGTCAGAGACGGGGCTGGCTCGCACCCGTCCGGCGCTTTCACAGCGAGGAATGTCCCCATCCGATCTAGCACCTGTGAATCCGACCATTCCATGGGAGGCGTCGCGATCTGCGACAGAGCATCACTCCCATGATCACCGGTGACGAACACCACCGTGTCGGACCCTGTCACCGCATTCGCCAAACCACGGATGAAGCCGTTGACACACTCGACCTGGTCGGCGTATCCATCGAGCCTCGCCGCTGCAATCTCCGGGCCAACCGACGTCACCTCGGCGAACTCGAGATCGCGCCGATGCCCCTCGTCCACGATGTCGCACGCACCGTCGAGATAAAGGGGAGGGTGAGGCGCCACCACGTGGAGGAACAGGAAGTCGGGTCTGTCGTTCCCGACGAGCTCCTGGACGTGGCTTCTGGCCCAATCCATCGAGTGTCGGGCCCCTGCTGTGAAGGCACTGCCCACCACGGGTTCGATGAACGCCCAAAACATGCTCTGGGAGAGGACCGCATCCACACTCTCATCGATAAATGGGCTCGGCACGCACTGGTCGATCTGACTGCCGCACTCGGTCATATGCCAGCCTGGCTCCACCATGGTGATGCGGTAGCCGTTGCCGGAGAGGACCTCGACCAGACGATTCTCGCCACCCAACACATCCGACACTGACGTGCTTTCCGCGGCGACATAGTCCAACTCGAGGAGACTCGACACTGCGAGATGGGTCATCGAATACGGCGTGAAGACCGGTTCGACGACCCTGAACCCACTCCGAGCAAGATCGTCGACAAGTTCGGCATCCTCGAACCCGAACAGCTCCCTCAGAACGGGGAGACTGGTGTAGCCGTCAAGCACCACCAGCACGATGTCGGGCTTTGAGGACAGCACCGGGACCGTCGTGGCCCTCGGCGGGCCCGAACCAGGCCCGATGTCGTTGACAGCCGCCCACAGTCCACTGATCAACGCCGGGACCATCAGCGCCGCGGCCAGGGCGGCGAGCATCACGTCGAGGGCCCAAAGGTTCCGTAAACGCACCACGATCACGACAACTACCCCGACAGTGATCACACCGGTGACCCAGCGCCATACCCACGGCCATCCATCGAACACCTCGCCGCCGGAGGTCAGGACGAGCAATGTGAAGAAGGAGGCAAAGCCGGCGACGCGGCTATCCCCCAGGATCGCGCGTAGCAGCCAAAAGACCAGCGCACCGAGGACAAGATATCCGAACGAGATCAGGACGAGTCTCTCTAGCTTGGGTATCTGCCCGATGTTGCCGGCCCAGATGGTCAGGACCGGTGAAACCGCTGCCGCAACGATGAGGAACACGGCGAAGAAAGCACTGATCGACCGGGAATGCGATTCAGGCTCATGCGGCCCGGCGGTCCGCGGCTGTGTCACGGAATGGCTCACGTCGAGACTCAACCGGCTTCGGCGACCTCTCGCAGCTCCCGTTTCAGCTCATTGATTTCGTCGCGGAGACGAGCGGCATACTCGAACCGCAACTCCTTGGCTGCCTCGTGCATCTCGTCCTCCAAGCTCAGGATCAGCCGGGTGAGGTCATCGCTTTCGAGGTCCAATGGTCTGCGTTGCTGGACCTCACGTCTCCTTCTATCGCCCTTGGGAGCCTCGGTCTGAACCAGTTCGAGGATGTCTGACACACGTTTTCTCACCGTCTGCGGGTCAATTCCATGCGCCTCGTTCCACTCGGTTTGCGCCCGCCGACGTCGGTTGGTCTCATTGATCGCTCGCTTCATCGACTCGGTGACGTTGTCGGCATACATGACCACCTGGCCGTCGACATTCCTCGCCGCCCGTCCGATGATCTGGATCAATGAGGTCTCAGAGCGAAGGAAGCCCTCCTTGTCGGCGTCGAGGATGGCCACCAGCGATACCTCGGGTAGGTCGAGACCCTCTCGAAGCAAGTTGATCCCGACCAGGACGTCGAAATCCCCCAGCCTGAGCTCGCGCATGATCTGCACCCGTTCCAGGGTGTCGACCTCTGAGTGCATGTATCGGGCACGCACTCCCATTTCGAGGAGGTAGTCGGTGAGATCCTCGGCCATCTTCTTGGTCAGAGTGGTCACCAGCACCCGCTGCTCGCGGATCGCCCTGGCCCGGATCTCCTCGAGGAGGTCGTCGATCTGTCCCTTGGTGGGACGGATCATCACTTCGGGGTCGATCAGCCCGGTGGGCCGGATGATCTGCTCGACCACCTGGGAGGAATGTGAGATCTCGAAGTCGCTGGGTGTGGCAGAGAGGAAGACGACCTGGTTCGCCCTCTCCAGCCACTCGTCGAAGCGGAGCGGACGGTTGTCCTTGGCCGAGGGAAGTCTGAATCCGTGCTCGACCAGCACCTCCTTACGGGAGTGATCCCCCTCGTACTGGCCCCCTATCTGCGGCACGGTGACGTGTGACTCGTCGACGATGGTCAGGTAGTCCTTTGGGAAGTAGTCGAGCAGCGTGTACGGAGCCTCACCGGGCGCCCTCCCATCGAGATGACGTGAGTAGTTCTCGATGCCCGAGCAGAATCCGACCTCCCGCATCATCTCGAGGTCGTAATTGGTGCGCATCCGGAGCCGCTGCGCCTCGAGCAGCTTTCCCTTCCCGTCGAGGTAGGCGAGACGCTCCGCCAACTCATCCTCGATGCCGACGATTGCCTTCAGCATCCTCTCCCGCTCGGTGACATAGTGGGTGGCGGGGAACACGAACAGCTCGTTCAGCTCGTCGATCACCTCCCCCGTGACCGGGTTGAGCCGGATTATCCGCTCCACCTCATCTCCCCAGAACTGGACCCGGACGATGGTCTCCTCATAAGTGGGGAACACTTCGAGCGTGTCGCCCCGCACCCGGAACTTCCCCCGGATCAGGTTGACCTCGTTCCGCTCGTACTGGATGTCGACGAGCCGCTTGATCGCCTCGCTCATCGGGTACTCGACGCCTTTGACCAGGCGGAGCAACTGGCCCAGGTATTGCTCAGGCGACCCCAGACCGTAGATGGCCGATACAGAGGCCACGATGATGACGTCGTCCCTGACCAGGAGGCCGGCAGTAGCCGAGTGGCGGAGACGGTCGATCTCATCGTTGATGGTGGCGTCCTTCTCGATGTAGGTGTCGGTCTGAGGCATGTATGCCTCGGGCTGGTAGTAGTCGTAGTAGGAGACGAAGTACTCCACGCGGTTGTCGGGGAAGAACTGGCGGAACTCGTTGGCGAGCTGGGCCGCCAGCGCCTTGTTGGGGGCGAGGACGAGCGTCGGCTTCTGCACCTGCTCGATGGTCCAGGCGATGGTGGCGGACTTGCCCGAACCGGTTATGCCGAGCAGAGTCTGAAAGCGGTCGCCACGCTTGATTCCTTCGGCCAAGCTCTCGATGGCCTTGGGCTGGTCTCCGGCTGGGGCGAAGTCGGAGACGACCTTGAACTCGGGCATCGAACAAGAGGGTACCGGCGGGTTAGGACAAGAACTGTCCACCTTTCACCGGCAATACGCTCAAGGTCCGCAAACCTGCAGCCGTCATTACACACTGTAGATTCATCGACAGGAAACCACGTGGGACTCGGATTGAAAGCTCCTCCCCCCGAGCAGATCCACCCTGGACGAGCTCCCGGATCACCTCTCGGAAACAGGGGCCGTGCCTGGCTATCCATGGCCATCATCGTGGTCGCCTCTCTGTACCAGCCGATCGCGTTCTGGGCGCGCAACGCCTGGGAGTTGTCCTCCCCCGTCAAGCTGCTGATCATCGGGGTCGCGGTGGCCGCGATTGCATTGACCATCCATCTGCTGTTGACACGGACCGGGGTCAAACCTCTCGTCTCCGCCCTGGCCGTGGGCGGAACGCTGATGGTTCTCGCTTCCTGGCAAGGGCTCCGGGGGATCGGGCCCCTGTTGCTCCTCATGATGTTCGTGCTCGTCCCGCTCGCCCAGCGCCGAATCCCGACGACGATGCTGGACTGGCTCGGGCTGTGGTTCGTCGCCGCGTTCGGCCTCATCCCGATGCTTCAGCTCGGTATTGCCCACATCCGAGATTCGACGCCGATCCCGGTCACCAATACCGAGGCCACGGGCACCATCGAGCCATCCGGGTCCGTCGAGGACGTCGTCCTCGTGGTGGTCGACGCATATCCCAACCTGCGAGTGGCAGAGAAGTGGTTCGACCACCAACCACATGACCTCGTAGGCGCCCTGGAGTCGCAGGGATTCGTGGTTGAGGCGAATGCCTGGAGCCGGCACACGTTCACGTCTCTCTCGGTTGCGAGCATCCTCGAGCTGGCCAGTGTCGTCGACGATGGGCCTGTGGAGCCCTGGGGCAATCGTTCGACACTGTGGCGGATCCTCCGCGGTGACAACGTCACGTCGGAGGCCCTGAAGACCGCTGGTTTCGCCTACACCCACATCGAGTCGAACTGGGATGGGTCGAGTTGCGGCCCCGCAGTGGACCGTTGCATCCAATCACCTTGGGTCGATGAGAGGGTGTGGAGGCTGCTCGGCTCGACGATCGCCGAGCCCTGGGCGCGACACTACAACTATGCCGGAACGCTCCACACCACAAGGGCCCTCGCGACCGAGCTCGCCGCCATACAGGACAACGGCGTCCACGACTTCCTCTTCGCCCATTTCCTCATGCCGCACGAGCCGGTCCTGGTCGATGGTGATTGCACCCCTCTGAGTCAACCTGTCGATCTCACAGGCGATGTCTCCGCGCGAAGAGCGGCCATAGCCAACCAAATGGGATGTGTGGACCGTCTCGTCTCCGAAGCCTTGAGCAACGTGGACGATGACACCGCGATGCTGGTGACCGGTGACCACGGAAGCGGCACCGGCGGACAAGTCGGATCACCTTCTGGAGAATGGTCGGACACGGACATCGCCGAGCGCTTCAGCGTCTTCCTTTCGTACAAGCTGCCCTCGAATTGTGAAGCTCCAATGATTCCCGATCCGGTGGCAGCGATGAGCGCGGTGATGACCTGCTCGACCTCGAAGGTGTTCGTGGCGTCCGAGCCGCGTTATCTCATCGGGGACGAGGACCCGCAGTACGTGGATCCAGCGAGGATGGCTCGAATCAAGGCCGCCGTCGCTGCCGGCACCCTCACGCCGGACGCCGGCTGAGCCGCCCGCTCGGATCGAGGAAGCCTGCCAATTGCACCACCGAGTCCCTGAGGTCCTCTCTGCTTCCGTGGTTCGGCACGACCACGTCGGCGACAGCGAGCCATCGAGTGCGGCTCGGCTGGGTTGCCATCCGTCTTTTCACGTCGGCCTGTGACATGCCACGATCGACAGCGCGCTGAATCCGGACGTCATCGGCGGCATCGACCACGATGATCGGCCAGCCGAGCCCCGAATCGATGAGTGGCATCTCCACCACCGCCACACCGGGAAACCCCTCCAACTCGGCATGGATTCTTCCGAAGATCATGGGATGAGTGATCGCCTCGAGCGCCGCAAGCTCACCAGGGTCCTCGAAGACGATCCGGGCCAGCGTCTCGCGTCGTATCTCGCCTTCGAAGACGACCTCCGGCCAGCGCTCGGAAACCGGGCGAAAAGCCTCGCCGGCGAGGACCTGATGTCCGACCTCGTCCGCATCGACAGTGCGGATCCGGGCGTCGGTCAATAGCTGCCGGACCTCGCTCTTGCCCGAGCCAATCCCACCGCAGAGCAGCCAACGCCGGTGCCGGGAAGTCACAATATGCGACGGTAGCCTCTGCTCATGACCGCTTCGGTCCCTGCCCCATGGGAATTCCGGCTGCATCGCAGCGTCACCATCGGGCAATTCGTCGCTCTGATCGCGGCCGTCGTGATCGACCTCGTCTCCACCGGCGGCGACAGCCAGTCGTTGATTGCCATGGCATTCGCCACGATCTACGTCCTCGGCACTGCCGCGGTGCCCGAGAGCTGGTACCGGATCCGGTTCGGGGCGGAGGCGATCACCCTCGTCGGTTCATTCCTCACCATCACCGCGGTCACCCTCACCGGGGCGGTGAGCAGCCCGTATCTGCTCCTTTCGATGGGACCTCCGATCTTCGCCACCATCTATGGCGGTCTCCGCACTGGGCTGACCACCGGCTTTCTCTCCGCAGGGCTCCTCGCCCTGGTCACCTTGTCCCAGGATCTCCCACTGCTCGACGCCCTTCCTGGCATGGCCCTCTACCTGGTCTTCGTCCTGCTCGTCTCGGTGATTCGGAGGCTCCTCGAGGACATTCATGCGCAGGCGACCGAACTGGCCGTGGAAAAAGAGTCGGCGACCCAGAAACTGGAGAATCTCGAGGAGATCCACGGAGTTTTGCTCAGGCTCTCCGAAGACATCTCCGCCGGTCGCCTCAACGCCGTCGAGGTCGCAGCCGAGACTCTGGAGGCGATCCTGGCACGCATTCCCGGCTCGGCCGGGAAACTCGAGATCGAGGACCAGGAGGGCCCGCTGGTTCTCGCCTCGAGGGGTGTTCCTCCTGACACCCCTGTAGCGACCCGGATCCCCCTGTCCACCGCCGATGCCACCGTCGGGGCCCTGGAGTTGTTGACCCCTGAGCCGCTCTCCAGGGCCGACCTGACCGACATCCAGGCGTTTGTCCAACCCGTGAGCATTGCTTTTGCCAACCTGCAATTGCTCCAGGACATCGTCGGTTCGGCGGTCGCCGAGGAACGAATTCGCCTCGCCCGGGAGATGCACGACGACATCGGCCCATCGCTGGCTTCTCTGGGTTTGGCCCTGGACATGGCTGCCATGCAACAGGCCGAGCACCCGGAGTTGGAGGCCGACCTGAAGATCCTCCGCACCAATGTCACCAAGCTGGTCGAGGATGTGAGAGCGTCGGTGGCAGACCTGCGCAGTGCCCCCGGCCCAACCCTCACCGCCCGGGTCCTGCAGGCAGCGGCGAGACTGGAAGGAGAACCACTGGTCGTGGTCGATCTCGACGAACGCAGACCCCCTCGTCCCGCCGTCGTCGGCGACCTCAACGCCATCATCACCGAGGCGACCAGGAATGCACATATCCACTCCGGGGCCTCGAAGATCCTCATCTCGGGACGGATCGACCGGAGTAACGGAGTGTGCTCGGTAATCGACGATGGCAAGGGCTTCGACCCGACGCACGAGCCGGAAGGGCATTTTGGCCTCATGGGGATGCGCGAACGAGCCGAAAAGATAGGGGCGAGGATCGACTTTCGATCTGAGCCCGGGTTAGGCACGACCGTGACTGTGGAATGGGGAAACCGATGATTCGTGTGATGATCGCCGACGACCACCAGCTGTTTGCCGAGGGGCTGAGCCAAGCCCTCGACATCCTTCCCGATGCCCGGGTTGTCGGCGTGGTCAATTCGGGGCCCGCCCTCGACGAGGCGCTGCTCAATCAGCCGGCTGAGGTTTCGATCGTGGATATCGAGATGCCGGGCGGCGACGGCATAACCACCATCGCCGATTTGGGCCGCCGTACCAAGGCGATCGTGGTCAGCATGCACGCATCCGATGAGCAGAGGACCAGGGCCGAAACGGCCGGTGCCAAAGGGTTCTTCTCCAAGGCGGTGCCGCTCATGACCCTCGCCGCCGCAATTCGAGCGGTCGCCGACGGACAGGACCTGATCAGCCTCGACGACACCGCCCGGGACGAGCTCCTCGAGCACTACGGAGAAGCCCGTCTCGACCCCGGCGCCGCTTCTCTGACGGTCAGGGAGAAGGAGATCCTGCAACTCCTCGCGGCCGGCGTCTCGGCGACCGATGAGCTGGCCGACCGCCTCTACATCTCGCAGAAAACCGTCAAGAACCACCTGGCGTCGATCTTCCAAAAGCTCGCTGTCAGTGACCGCACCCAAGCAGCGATCGAGGCGATACGCCTCGGGATCGCCAGACCCAACTAGTCACCATGTGTCACGCTGAGTGGTCATATGAGTCGACAGGCCCATCAGCGGATGAGCGACAGGAACCTACGCTGAAGCTCGTGATCAAGGGAGAACAAATGTACGCCAAGTTGATGAGGTTTCTCACCAGCGAGAGGGGTGCCTCTATGGTCGAGTATTCCCTACTCGTCCTCCTGATTGCGATCGCAGCGCTAACAGCGGTGGCATTCTTCGGAGACGAACTCAGTGGCACCTACTCAGAGATCAGTTCGAATCTGGTCGACGCTGGATCATGAGTGATGATTCCTTCGACTCATTGCCGAAGGATGTACGCGGGCTACTTTGCCCGCTTGCAAGTCAAGACATCGACCCAAGGAGGGGTTCCATGCTTGCTCTGTGGACCAAGGTAACGAGCTGGATCAAAGAGGACAAGGGTGCCTCGATGGTTGAGTACGCTCTGCTCGTCGTCCTGATCGCCATTGTGGCTCTCGTCGCCGTGCAGCTGGCAGGTACCGAAGTTTCTTCGACCTTCAGCGAGATCGGCTCCGGGCTCCAGAACGGCTAGTCCGAACGACCGGATACGAGAAATGGGCCCGCTCCGGCGGGCCCATTCTTACGTCTCAGGGTCATGGGTCGGGCGACTCATTGCCCTCGATAGTCCCCCGATCTACTTTGATCACGCCAGAGAACCTTCGCTAACCCAAGGAGGGGTTTCATGTTTGCTCTGTGGACCAAGGTAACCAGTTGGATCAAGGATGAGAAGGGCGCCTCGATGGTTGAGTACGCTCTGCTCGTCGTCCTGATCGCCATTGTGGCTCTCGTCGCCGTGCAGCTCGCAGGTACCGAAGTTTCTTCGACCTTCAGCGAGATCGGCTCCGGGCTCCAGAACGGCTGATCCAGACCGAACAAGAGGAGGGGCCTGCATTCGCAGGCCCCTCCTTTTTTTGTTGTTTTCGCTCAGGTCATTGGCTTTTCTACCGATACATGACTTGCAAGCCAGACCGCTGACCCAAGGAGGGGCTTCATGCTTGCTTTGTGGACCAAGGTAACGAGTTGGATCAAGGATGAGAAGGGCGCCTCGATGGTTGAGTACGCTCTGCTCGTTGTCCTGATCGCCATTGTGGCTCTCGTCGCTGTGCAGCTGGCAGGTACCGAAGTTTCTTCGACCTTCAGCGAGATCGGCTCCGGGCTCCAGAACGGCTAGGCCAACTGAACCGTATGCCTGAGGAGGGCCCGCTTCATGCGGGCCCTCCTCTCGTTTGAGGCCTCGAAACCGACACCATGGCATCTTCTGCACCGAGCGATCACCTCGGCGACAGGGATCAATCGGGCCTCAGCACGACAAAGAACTCATCCTCGTAGACCGAAGACCATCCGTCGGCTTCGAGCTCTTTCAGCAGGTCCTCATCGGCTTCCAGCAGGACTTGTTCGATCCCATCTCTCTCGAATACCGGTTTCCAGTCGGCTTCGAGGTCTCGAATTGCGACGTATTCCGCCATCCTCTCGCCGTAGAGCTCGGCTCTATCGTCGATGAAGACCAATCTCTCCGGGCCCTGAGCCCAGATCAGGTACCCGCCTGTGCTGTCGTCATGGAAGGTCCGGCCTTCGTCCAGGAATGCACTGGCGGCGACAGGAAACCGTTCTTCGTCGAGAGTGCCATCAGCCGCCACGAAGAGAGGCGTGACAACCACGAGAAGGCAGAACACGATGGCCGCCGGCCGGGAGAATCGCCGGCGCTCTCCCAGGTGGAACCCTGCCAATGCCGTTCCCAGCAGAGGCACCAGAGCAATCCAAGCCGGCGGCACCGCTCTGGTGGCGCTCAGAGCGAGCAGGAGGAACGGAGCCAGGATCCACAGATGCCTCGGCGTCACTCTCCCCCGAAACGCGCCAAGCACGATCAGAACAACCCCGACGACGAACGGGAGGAACACCACGGAAGTCAGCTCCGGGCGTCTCCACTCGGAGAGAAGGGCCAGGGCCGGACCTGCCTCGGAGAACTCGAACAGGATCCGGAGCACACCGAGTCCGTGAGCGGTGAGCAGTGTCGACAGCCCGGCAACGATCGCGATCGGAATCGCCCGCCACTCGGCGCTTGCGATGATGGTGAGCCCGATGTATGCCAGCCCGATGACGAAGCTCCCGTGCGCCGAGGCCCAGATCCAGAACAGAAACGGGATCGCCCAACGAACCGCGGGACGGTCCCAGGCCACCACGACCAGGACGAATAGGGCGAACGAGAAGATGACGGGCCGCGGCACGAGAAAACTGATCATGAGCAAGGTACTGAGACCGAGTACGACGGCCGACGTCATGACGCTCTCCGATCGGCGATAGGCCATGAGGCCGATGCCGAGGAAGGTGATCGAGCTCAGCACGAGCATCATCGGTGGCACGAAGCCGAGCTCCCAGTTGACCTCGCCCCACGAGTACAGCAACTCCACCAGCCAGCTCTGGGTGAGCCACGACTCGCCGAGCATGGTGAAGGAGAATGGGTCGGCCACGAGCACCTCGCCTGCCGCCCCCTGCAACTCACCGGCCCTGATGTGCCAGAGAAACGAGTTGTCCCGAATCGGGGCCCATGCGTCGATTGCAAGAGCGACCCAGGGGACGATCAGGATGAGCTGCGCCAGTGAGAAGCGGCGCCGGGACGGCTCAACCGCCGTCGCGGTCATCAGTTCTCGGCGAACGCAGCAGCGATAGAAATGGCGGCCGGGCCCAGCAGCACGATGAACAACGCCGGGAAGATGCAGAACACCAACGGGAAGACCAGCTTCACCGGGGCTGCGAATGCCTTCTCCTGGGCACGCTGACGACGCTTCACCCGCATCTCGTCGGCCTGGACACGCAGCACCCGGGCGATGGTCACACCGAAGGCCTCCGCCTGGATCATGGCCAGCACGAATGAGCGCAACTCCTCGACGTCGGTCCGGTCGATCAGATGGCGCATGGCGTCACGACGACTCACACCGACCCGGGTCTCCTGCAGCATCCGGAAGAACTCCTCGGACAGCGGCCCAGGGACCGTGGCCACGACCCTCGAAAGGGCCGAGTCAAAACCGAGACCCGCTTCGACCGAGATCACTAGCAGGTCGAGGATGTCGGGAAGGGCCCGCAGCATCGTCTGGCGGCGCTCGTCGATCTTCCGGTTGAGCCAGGCGTCGGGGCCGAAGAAGCCGAGCACTATCGGCAGGACGAACAAGACGATGCGCTGCATGCCGCTCGCGCCATAGTCCACGAGGAAGAAGGCTGCGAAAACACCGGCAACCGTGGTGAGCGCCTTGATGACGATGAACGAGGGAGCATCCAGATTGGCCGGGTTCCCCGCCAGGGTCAGCCCGTGCTGCTTCTTCTCCAGGTAGCCGACCGGGGTGAACCTCCTCAGGAAGTTGGAGATCTTGAGCACGACCGGGCCGATCGTGCGCTGGGCGAGCGGCTTGGCCAGCTCGTCATCACGAACGATCCCGGCGCCGGTGCGCCGCCCATACACCGCCAAGCGGTTGTTCATGTCTTCACGGGCCCTGGTGACACCAAGGCCGATCCAGACGATGACGAAGAAGACCAGCGCCGATACCGTCACCACGGCGAGCATCTGACCGTCGAGTGCTGTGATGTTCATACTTCGATGTTCACAATCTTCCGGAGCCAGAGGATTCCGCCACCCATCAGGACCAAACCTGCCACGATGGCGACTCTCCCCATGGTCTCGTCGAGCAGAGGCTGCAGGTATTCGCGGTTGTTGAACCAGAGGAAGAGGCCCAGTGCGAAGGGCAAAGACCCGAGCACGATCGCCGAGATCCGGCCCTCTGCGGTGAGGGCCTTGATCTCGCCCTTGAGCCGGTTCCTGGCAAGCATGGTGTCGGCCACGGTTTGCAGCACCTCGGCGAGGTTTCCGCCGACCTCACGCTGGATCTCGATGGCCATGGTGGCCCATTCGAAGTCCTTCGATTGGGTCCGGTGGACGATGCCCTCCAGTGCGTCCGGCACAGACCGTCCCAGTCTCGACTCGACGACGGCACGGCTGAACTCACGGGCAGTCGGGTCCGGAGCCTCCTGGGCGACGGCCTCGATCGCCTGGAGAAGCGAGTAGCCGGCCCGCAGCGAGGTGGAGAGCAGGGTGAGCGTGTCGGGGAGCTGCTTCTCGAATCTCTTGCGCTCACGATTCCCCGCCCAGTTGACCAGGAACACGAACAACAGCAACAGCAGGCCGAAAGTGATCAAACCGGCAAGGGCCGAGTTGAAGATCGCCATGAACACGCCGCCGACCGCGGCGAGACCGAACATGGCCAGGATCGCCTCACCCGGGGTCATCGGTATGTTCGCCTGCTCCAGGGCAGCGTTCACCCCGGAGAGAAGGCCGCGCTTGCGGACCTCCTCCTCGGCGGCCTGGCTGAACCGGTTGAGGAGTGGTATCCGCTGCAGGAACGGCTTCTTCTCCTCTTCGTTCGGCCGCGCCTTGCGCCCGTAAGCCTGGAGACGCTTGGCGAACCGCCCTCCTCCCTGGTCATCGTCGCGTCCGAAGAGGATGATGATGAACAGGAAGGCGGTGAGCCCTATACCGGCGGCTGCGATGAGAGCGAGGCTGCTGATTGCCAAAGGAGAGGTTGCCTCCACCACGTCACCGGTGACCGGCACAGCGGTGGTGGTCGTGGTGGGAGCGGTCGTGGTGGTGGTGGCATAGCCCGACACCGGGAACGTCACCGTCGACGAAAGACCGCCCGGGTAGGCGACCGCGAACTCCGCCTCGCCCGGAGCGGAGACCGGCGAGACGAATCGGGCGACCAGGGTGTTGTTGATCTCCCGCCCGATCTGACCGTAGAGGGCGGACAACTGCGCAGGGTCGGGCGTCGACAGGAACAGGCCATCCCCGGCCGCGGCGATCGCCGCAACGGCGTCGGGGTTGAAGTCCGGGGATTCGAGCGCCACGCCGAAGACACGGGCATCGCTCGCCTCCACCGCCGCGATCGCTTCCTCGGCGGTCGCGGTGGACACCGTGTCTTCGCCATCCGTCATCACGATCATGTTCTGCAGGACGTTGTCCGCGGAGATGGTGTCGAACTGGGCGAGACCGAGGATCACACCGTCGTTGAAGGCGGTCTCACCGGCGGCTGCGATCGAGTCGATCCTCGCATTGAGGTCGTTGGCATTGGTGGTGAAAGGTGTGAGCACCGTGGCCGTGTCGGCGAAGGTCACGATGGCGATCGAGTCCTCCGGGCGCTTCTGGTCGACGAAGCTCTTTGCCGCGGCCTTGGCCGACTCGATCGGGGCACCTTCCATCGAGCCCGAGGTGTCTATCACCAGCACGACCCCCACGGGGACGCTGGACTCGCCCAACGGGGCAACCTCGAGGTTGGATACGGGTTGCCCGTCCACCGTCACCGCCAACTGAGCCGGGTCGGGCGCCTCGGTCATGTTGCGGAATTCCACGACCATGAGCGTCTGGCCACCTTCGGCGTAGCGCGCGCCGTTGATGTCGACGATCTCCATCTCGGGGGCCGCCGTCTGAGCGAAGGCGACCGAGCTCAACCCAAACAGGAAGGCCGCGACGAGGGCGGAAAGTCGTTTCAACTTACCGGCCCCTGGCAAACGGCTCTGGGTCGAAGAGGTCGGCAGGGAGCCTGATGCCCTGGTTCTCCAGGTCCTCGGAGAAGGTGGGGCGGATCCCGGTGGCCTTGAGACGGCCCTTGTAGACACCGTCCTCGTCGACACCCATTCCATAGTCGAACAGGAACAGGTCCTGGAGGGTGATGATGTCGCCTTCCATGCCCTCCACCTCGGTTACGTGGGTGACACGACGGGTGCCGTCCTTGAGTCGGGACACATGGATGATCAGGTCGACGGCGGCGGCGATCTGCTCACGGATGGCCCGGATCGGCAGATCGAAGCCGGCCATGAGCACCATGGTCTCGATACGGGACAGGGTGTCACGTGGGCTGTTGGAGTGGACGGTGGTCAGGGAGCCGTCATGACCGGTGTTCATGGCCTGGAGCATGTCGAGCGCCTCGGCGCCACGAACCTCTCCGACCACGATGCGGTCGGGCCGCATACGCAGGGTGTTCCTCACGAGGTCGCGGATGGTGACCGCACCCTTGCCCTCGATGTTCGCCGGGCGGGACTCGAGTGTGAGCACGTGCTCCTGGTGGAGCTGGAGCTCGGCGGCGTCCTCGACGGTGACGATGCGCTCGTCACCGGGGATGTATGAGGACATCACGTTCAGCGTCGTGGTCTTCCCGGAGCCGGTACCACCCGAGATGAGGATGTTGAGCCGGCCACGCACACAGGCACGGGAGAAGTCGGCGACCCGCTGGGTGATCGTCCCGAAGTTGATCAGGTCGGCTTCCTGATAGGGGTCCACCGCGAACTTGCGAATCGTCAGGAACGGCCCGCCGATCGCGAGGGGGTGGATCACCGCATTGACGCGGGAGCCGTCGGGGAGACGGGCGTCCACCATCGGAGTGGCTTCGTCGACACGGCGGCCGATCTGGCCCACGATCTTGTCGATGATGCGACGGAGGTGGATTTCGTCGACGAACTTCACGTCGGAGAGGACGATCCTGCCCCTCTTCTCGAAGTAGATGTCGAAGGGCCCGTTGGCCATGACTTCGGTGATGTCCGGGTCGTTCAGCAGCGGGTCGATTGGTCCGTAGCCAAGGACGTCGGATGCGATCTCGTTGAGAAGGCCACGGCGGTCGGCCGAGGTGAGGGGGAGCCCCTGCTCCTGATCGACTGCCCATTCGAGCATCTCCAGTACGCGCAGACGCAACTCGGCATCTGACATCTGCCGGTCGTAGAGGGTCGGTCCCAACTCCTCGACGACTTTGAAGTGGAGCCGCCCGCGGAGCTCGCCGAGAGCGTCCGAGCGGTTGGTGCTGATGTCTTGAGTTTCTGTCTGCCTGGCGGCCGCGACTCTCTCAGATAGCGATGGCACGAGTATTTACCTTCCCACTATTTCCGACCGAAGAGCCCGCCCTTGGACGTGCTCTCCGGGATCTTCCCCGCAATTAGCTCTGCGACGCTCTCAAACCCTTTGGCAACCTTGCCCTTCGGATCGGCCTCGACGATCGGACGCCCCTCGTTGACGGAGTTGGGAACGGCGGCATCCGACGGGATCGCCGCCGCGATCTCCATCTTCAGGGCGCCCTCGATCTCCTTGTTGTCCAGCTTGGCCCTCGAATTACTCCGGTTCATGACCAGCTTGACGTTCTGGGTCGAGAACTTGAGGAGACGCAGTGTCTCCAGTGCCAACTTGGCGTTCTTCACCGAGGGCAGGTCCATGTCGACGACCATGAGCACCTGATCCGCTTTCTCGATCAGCGAAAGGATCAACTCGTCCAGCATCGAAGCCGTGTCGACCACCACGTAGTCGTAGCTGTCCTGCAGGATGTCCAACATCTGCATGAGACCGGCCGTGGTGATGTCGTCGGCGAAGGCCGGCTCGAGTGGCGCAGCCAGAACCTTCAGCCCACTCGGGTGCTCGGTGAGCAAAGAGTCGAGCATCTCGCCGTCGAGCTGGTGGAGCTCGTGGGCGGCATTGACCATGGTGAACCTGGGCTCCAGCTGGAGCAGCAGGCACACGTCGCCGAACTGGAGATCGGCGTCGACCAGTACCACCTTCTTGTCCGGGAGCCGGTTGAGCAGAAGAGCGACGTTGGTGGCGACCACCGTCTTGCCGCTCCCACCCTTGGCCGAGCTGATCGTGATTATCGAGCCCCGCTCCGAACGCACCGCCGTGGTGGTCGGTTTGGAGGCGCTGCGACGCTTGAGCACGTCGTGCCCGAACTGCTCGATGGCCGCCTCGATCTTGGTCTCGTCGAGTGGCGTCTCGATTATGTCGGAGACACCGGACCGCATCGCGCCACGCAGGAGATCGGCGGTGATCGTCTCGGCGACCATCATCAGAATGAGCGCCGGGTCCTGGTTGTGAAGGCTCCTCACCTGCTCCATCGACTCGTCGTTCGAGAACGACGGGCCGAGCAGCAGCATCCGGAGCTCACCGGACTGGATGGTCTGACTCGCCTCCTCTATGGAGCGAGCAACCGGGAGCCTGCCCTCGAAGAGCTCTTTGGCCGCTGCGACGAATTCATCGTCCTTGTCGACCACCAGCAGGTTGTGCTCAGCCATTGACATGGTCGAACCTCTATCAGTTACTTATCCGAAAATGTCTTCGACGAGGTCGCCGCCGAACAGGTTATCGATGATGACACCAGAGGTCTCAACCTCGACAAAGTCGCCAGGGACCAACGTCAGCCAGATGGAACCATTCTCGACCGCGTATGCGATGCGCTCGGCCTGCTCTGGCGTCACTTCGAGGGTGAAGACCGTGTCGTTGCCGGCTTCTTCCTCCTCGGTCACAGGCTGACCATCAGGTGTGGTCTCGGTGGTGGTTTCCACGTCGACCGACTCCTCGGCGCCTTCCTCGGGCCTGATGTCGCGACCCGTCGCCATGACCGGGAGACCCTGGAGGACGAACCTCGTGTAGGTGACCACGGTCTGCTCGGTCTCGGCCGGGGTTCCTTCCTCGGTCGTGCCCGGCTCGACGGTCACCCCTGAGAAGTCATCGGGCAACAGGTCGAACCCAATGTCGAGGGTGATGATCATGTTGACCCGATCACCGGGCTCGACGAACCCGTTGACACCCCGGACATTGTCGACCGAGATGGTCATCGCCTGCTTGCCTGAGGGAATCTCCTCGGCCAGAGGGATGATATTGACCGTGATCGAGGTCCACTGTGACTCGGTCAGGATCGAGCCGGCCGCGATAGGCCCGGCGGCGACCCGTCCCTGGAGGACCTGGTTCAGCTGCTCGGCCGTGGTGATGGCACCCTCAGGCACGTCTTCGGCCTGGTCGGTGCCCGCAACTATGAGCTCGCCATTGTTGTTGAAGTCGGACAGGAGGATGGCTCCGTCGGTTCCTTCGTTGATGGTCTCGCCTGCGCGGTAGACCTCGACGATCTCCTGGCCCGCCGTGATCTCATTCTCGACGTTTTGGAGATAGTTCCAGACCGCCCATGCGGCGAGCCCGGCCAGTATCAAGGCCACTAACAAGACGATGGCTCTCCTACCCATTGAGTCCCCTTCGTTTGTCCCCTCGGAAAGGCGTCGACCCCTTGTCGGAGCACGCCTGTGGGCATGCTACCGACGGAGACGCGCCGTCCCTGTGTTTCAAGTCCAATTCCACAGGAATGATTCGGACCGTACTGCATGAGTCTTGAGGGTTTCCCCGATCACTTCCATAGTGCGGTCGTCTCATATGGTCCCCCGACGACCCCGGGCGCGCTACGAGTGTCTCGATTCGACGCGAAGTGACTAGCCCCGAGGTCGGCCCGGCCTCGCCGGATGAGCCGATCAGTTACGACCGATGCCGCGTTCCTTGAGCTCCTGGAGGATCGCCTCCAAAGAGGCGTCGACAGGCATGGGTGGCCGCTCTTCCTCGCTGGGCCCGAATTCGCGCTCGAACTCCTTCTGCGGGCGACGCCGACCCTTCTTCTGCTCCTCCATCTGCGCCTCCCGCTCTTTCCAGTCGGGTGACGCCTGCTTGATCGAGAGGGATATGCGTCGACGCTCGTCTTCCTTCTCCGTGATCTTCACCTTGACCTGTTGGCCAATGGAGAGCTCGAGCTCGGGAGACTCGACACGATGGATTGCGATCTCCGAGACATGCACCAAGCCCTCGACACCGTCGGCCACGGAGATGAATGCCCCGAATGGCACGGTCTTGGTGACCACACCATCGATGACGTCACCCACCTCATGTTCCCGGGCAAATACGTCCCATGGGTCATCACTGGTCTGCCGGATAGAGAGGGAGATCCGCTCCCGATCGCGATCGACTTCGAGCACCTTGACCGTGACCTTGTCCCCCACCTTGACCAACTCGCCCGGATGGTTGACATGCTGCCAGGAGAGCTCGGATACGTGGACCAGGCCGTCCATACCGCCCAGGTCGACGAAGGCTCCGAAGTTGACCACGGATGAGACGACTCCGTCCCTGATCTCACCCTCGTGCAAGCCGTCGAGGAAGGCGTTTCGCTCCTCGGCCTGGGCCTCCTCCAGGTAGGCGCGTCTGGAGAGGACAACATTGTTGCGGGCGCGGTCGAGCTCGATCACCTTGGCGGTGATGGTGTCCCCGATGAATGGGTCGAGGTCGCGCACCCGGCGCAGATCGACCAGTGAAGCCGGGAGGAACCCTCTCAGCCCGATGTCGACGATGAGGCCGCCTTTGACCACCTCGATGACGGTGCCCTCGACGGTGCCACCCTCCTTGGCGATCTCCTGGATCTTGCCCCATGCCCGCTCGTACATGGCCCGCTTCTTGGACAGGATCAGACGCCCTTCGTCGTCCTCCTTGTTGAGAACGACAGCTTCCACTCGATCCCCAACGGCGACCGCCTCGTTCGGATCGACGTTGTTGCGGATCGAGAGCTCTCGGGTGGGGATGAGACCCTCGGACTTGTAACCAATGTCGATCATCGCGCCGTCGGCGTCGACGCTGACGACCGTGCCCTCGACGATGTCGCCTTCCTTGAACTCGAGGACAGTGGCCTCGATGGCGCGCTCGAAGTCATCGGCGATGTCGTCGGGTAGATCGCTCAGATCCGGGGCGACGAGGGCCTCACGGCCCGAAACCTCTCCTGGAGCCTCTGCCGGCTCCTCCACCGCCACCGACGTCTCGGGTGCGTCGGGCTCGGTGGCCTCGGGCGCTCCGCTGTCCCCGACCTCGGGGGCGCTCGCGGGCGCGTTTTCTAGCTCGTTGGACATGTGTAAGTGGTTACCTCCGAAAGGGTTTTGCGAACGCAAGGCCCGCAGGGCGCTGAGTCTACGCAGGTTTGTCCACAACCGCCAACGGCTTTGGCACCGAGCGCCTCAATGCCCGGACGCGGGTGTTCCTGCGGCGTACCTAAGACTTCACGCTGGCCAGGTCCGGACCGGTCGCCACGTCCACCCTCAAGGGGACGTCCAGGCTGACCACCCCCTCCATGGTCTCCACGACCAGCTTCTGCGCCACCTCGATCTCCTCGAGCGGGCATTCCAGGATCAGCTCGTCATGGATCTGCAGGATGAGCGTCGAGGCCAGGCCCTCATGGCGGAGACCGGCGTCGAGGTCGATCATCGCCTTCTTGATGATGTCGGCTGCGGTCCCCTGCACCGGTGCGTTCAATGCCATCCGCTCCCCCATCTGTCGAATCCGGAAGTTGTCCGACTTCAACTCGGGCAGATAGCGGCGACGCCCGAACAGGGTCGTGGTGTATCCCTGGTTGCGGGCGAGGGTCACCACCGACGACATGTACTCCTTGACCTGGACGAACTGGGAGAAATAGGCGTCCATGTGCTCCTGGGCTTCACCCCGGGAGATGTCGAGCCGGTCGGCGAGCCCGAATGCCTCCATGCCGTAGAGCAGACCGAAGTTGATCATCTTGGCCGTCCGGCGCTGGTCACCGGTCACCTCCGACTCGCTGATCCCC
>JBFYOJ010000223.1:0-15877 GCA_041303885.1 Acidimicrobiia bacterium
AATCCTCCTGAACCGGGCAGGTCGAGCAAATGGCGATGGCGGCGTCGATCTGATCGATCGCCGGGCCGGTGGTGCCGACCGGGAAGAACAGAGTGGGCTCAGAATCGCGGCACTCGGCCAGATCCCTCCAATCTGTGGTGATTGTCGTAAGCAAGAGCTTTTCCTCAACTTTGTGAGCTTTTTCACAAGCGTTCCCAGCCTTTGAAGACGGGGAACTGTGGATTTCCGGCACGAACGTTACTGTCCGGATCTCTTTCTGTAAACGGTTTTCTTGGGGGCGACGATGCAGCACATCCCGAAGGTGGTCGGTCATCGTGGCTGGCCGACCCGATTTCCCGACAACACAATGGCCGGGTTCATCGCGGCCGGCGAGACGGCCGACGCCATCGAGGTAGACGTGCGGCGCTGCTCGGATGGGAATTTGGTGCTCTCCCATGACCCGGTGATCGGCGACTTCGTGATTTCCGATCACCCTTGGTCGGTCCTTGGCGAGATCGATCTCGGGTCCGGGCACAAGCCCACCATGCTCGACGAGTTGATCGGCGGGCTTCCGGGTCTGCCCGTCCAGTTCGAGATCAAGAACCTCCCTTTCGAACCGGGTTACGAACCGGATCACCGTGTAGCTCTCGAGACGGCGGAGCGGGTGCGTCCGGGGGACATGATCACATCGTTCAACTGGATGTCACTGGCCGCCGTGCGCCAGGTGTTTCCCGAGGTGAGAACAGGTGTGCTGGTCGCCGCGTTTGTGGATTTCGAGACGGCGATCGCTGAATGCGTCACCGGCGGGCACATCGCCCTGCTCCCTTCGGTGTCGCTCCCCATGACGGTGATCACTCGGGGGCTCGATTGCGGGCTCGAGGTGTTCCCATGGGTGGTCAACGATGCGGACCTGGCGAGTGAGTTGGCCGGTCTCGGGGTGTCAGGCATGATTACCGATGACCCGGCCGTCGTCCGGGCCGCGGTCGGGAGGATCCCGTGAGCATCAGAGAAGAATTGGCACAGGAGCTGAAGGACGCGATCAGGGCCAAGGACGGCCCGCGCCGCGACGTGATCAGGCAGATCGAGACCGAGGTCGCGGTGACGAGAAGCCAGCCGGGGTTCACCGACGAGGTCGGCGACGACCTCTACCGCCAGGTCATCGGCTCCTACGTTAAGAAGATGGACAAATCGCGTCAGGAGTATGCCGATCTCGGGGAGAGGGGAGCGGCGATGGCGGAGAAGCTCGGCTTCGAGGTGGAGTACCTGGGCCGATGGCTCCCACAGAAGCTCGACGAAGCGGCCACCCGCGCCCTGGTTCGGTCGGCGATCGAGGAGCTGGGAGTGGTTGGGGACGAGAAGGCAGCGGGGCGTGTCACCGGCCGGCTGATGAAGGGGCACGGCGAGGATCTCGATGGCGGTCTGGTCAACCGGTTGGTCAGGGAGGAGTTGGCGCGCGGTTGAGCGTGCCCGACTTCGAGCCGATGTTGGCCACCAGGTGGCCTGATGCCTTCGATGACCCTGGGTGGTGGTTCGACGTCAAGTGGGACGGTTACCGCGCCGTCGTCTCCGCCGATGGAGGTCGGGTTCGGGCGCGCTCGCGCCGCGGGCTCGACCTCACCGGCCCGTTCCCGGAGCTGGCATCGCTCCCCATTCCCGACGGTGTGGCCGTCGATGGTGAAGTCGTCGCCTTCGATGAAGAAGGTCGACCGTCGTTCTCCAACCTCCAGCGCAGGACTGGCTTTGGCGGTCGTGGCACCGGAGCCGCGGTTGGGGTGAACCTCGTCGTGTTCGACCTGCTGTATCGAGACGAGAGCCTGGTGTCCCGACCCTACGAGGAGAGGATGGAGCGATTGGAGGCCCTTGGCCTCCAATCGCCGCTCGTGGTCCCCGAGCCGACACCGGAGCACGGGAAGGCGCTCTTCGAGGTGGCGAAGGCACAGGGTCTCGAGGGCGTCGTGGGCAAGAGGCTCGGGTCGCCCTACCTACCCGGGCGCCGCTCGCCGGATTGGCGCAAGGTCGCGGTGACGCGCCGGCTGCGGGCAGTGGTCGGCGGCTATCTGCCCGGCGAGGGAGGACGGGCTTCGACATTCGGTTCGATCCTGGTCGGTCTTCATGACGAACAGGGTCTTCGCTGGATCGCCGCGGTGGGCTCGGGTTTCGATGATGCCACACTGCGAGCCTTCTCCGATCACCTCGGTCAGATGGAGCGTCCGACCACACCCTTCCACAACGAGGTGATCCTGCCCAGACCGACCCGGCCGGTATGGGTCGAGCCCGTCGTGGTGGTCGAAGTCGAGTACAAGGAGTGGACCCACGACCTCCATCTGAGGGCACCGGTGTACAAGGGAATCGAAATCGCCGACGCGGAGACGGTGACCTGGGCCGAGGAGGGGCCTGGCTAACCGGCCTTTGCCTTCTCGGTCTCCTTCGACTTGGTCGCCTCCACGGAGGCCTTCAAGGCCTCGAGCAAGTCGACCACCTTGGTCGGCTCGGGTGAGGTGGTGGCGATGATCTCCTCACCGGCGACCTTCTTGGCGGCCAGTTCCTCGATGACCTCTCTGGTCCGATCGACGTACGCGTCGGCATCGAATGGCTTGGTCAGGTTGTCGATCAGGGTGGCGGCCATCTCCACTTCTTCCGGCCTGATCTCGACGTTGGTCTCGAGTTCCTCGAACTCCGCCTCACGGAGCTCATCGGGCCAGTACATGGTCTCCATGACGATGACGCCATCGCGTGCCCGCAGCGTGGCCAGCTGCTGCTTCTCCCGGATCGACACCTTGGCGATCGCGACCCGACCCTTGTCCTTGAGAGCCTCCTCCAGGATCTTGTACGCCTTGATCCCCGTCTTCTCGGGTGCCAGGTAATACGACGACTTGTAGAACATCGGGTCGATCTCCGACTCGTCGACGAACTGGACCACATCGACAAGCTTGTTCCCGTCGGGATGGGCCGATTCGAGCTCCTCGTCGGTGAACACGACGTACCGGTCCTTCTCGAACTCGTAGCCCTTGACGATGTCGTCCCACTCCACCTCTGTGCCATCGGCCTCGGCGACGCGCTTGTAGCGGATCGGGGAGTGGTCGGTCTTGCGCAGTTGCTTGAACTTGGGCGTCTTGTTGTCGGTCGCGGTGTAGAGACCGACAGGGATAGTCACCAACCCGAAGTTGATTGCGCCCTTCCAGATGGCTCGCGGCATGTGGATGAGTCTATGGGATGAGGGTGACAAGAGTGTCGGGGCGACAGCTCCGGCCGACCGGCGTCTGTTCGCCACGAGGTGTTGTTGGTGGAGGATCGAGCCCGGTGTCGCCCGGTGAGGGGCGCCGCGTGGCGAAGTCGGCCGGCAAACAGACAGCGCTCCCGGCAGGATTCGAACCTGCGCACCCGGCTCCGGAGGCCGGTGCTCTATCCCCTGAGCTACGGGAGCGTCAGGAGAAGATCTTACCGGGAGCCCTCGACCTACCCTCCGTGCCGTGAAGTACGTCTCGACCCGTGGTGACGTCCCCGAACTGGACTTCGTTGGAGTGCTACTCGCCGGGCTCGCCCCCGATGGGGGTCTCTACGTGCCTGAGGAGATCCCGCCGCTGCCTGGTGGGTGGAGGGGGTGGTCGTATCAGCAGGCAGTCACCGCCACGTTGACCCTTTTCGGCGCCGAGCAGGTTGGCCCGATCGTGGCGCAGGCCTCGTCACGATTCGATCATCCCGATGTCGCCCCTCTGGCCGAGGTGGGCGACCGAATTGTTTTCGAGCTGTTCTGGGGCCCGACACTGTCCTTCAAAGACCATGCCCTCCAGGTCCTCGGACGTCTGCTCGACCGTGAGCTCACCTCCCCGGCCACGGTGCTCGGCGCCACCTCCGGCGACACGGGGTCGGCTGCGATCGAGGCATGCCGGGGGAGCGAGAACTTGAGGATCGTGATCCTCTACCCCGACGGGATGGTCTCGGAGTTCCAGCGTCGTCAGATGACCACCGTTCCGGACGACAACGTTCTTGCAGTCGCGGTGAGGGGGACGTTCGACGATTGCCAGGCGATGGTGAAAGAGGCCTTCCGGCATCACCCGGGCCTGCTCGCGGTGAACTCGATCAACTGGGCGAGAATCGCTGCCCAGACCGGTTACTACGTGTACCTCGGGGCGCGGATGGGTGAGCCCTTCGATGTGGTGGTACCGACCGGAAACTTCGGCAACGTCTACTCCTGCTGGGTCGCCAAGCAGATGGGTGTCCCCATCGAGCAGATCACCGTCGCCAACAACGCCAATCACATGCTCGCCAACCTGATCAAGACCGGTTCGATGGGGGAGGGTCGGGTGAGCCCGACGTTGGCTCCCGCCATGGACATCGGGGTGCCTTCCAACCTCGAGCGCTTCTCCGGGGATCCCGCTGCGGAGTTCGAGGCCGGCTTCGCCGAGGACGGGCAGATCATCGACACCATTGCCGATGTCGACAACCGCCACGGCTACCTCCTCGATCCGCATACCGCCGCTGCTTGGTTCGTGGGCGGCGAGAACCAGGGCGACCGTCGTCAGGTGGTGGTCGGCACTGCACATCCGGCCAAGTTCGCCGAGGCCGTCGTTCGGGCGGTCGGCCGTGATCCGGTCCCCCCACCGAGGTTCGCCGACCTGCTCTCCATGCCCGAGCGCCTGCTCCAGATCGAGCCCGAGGCTTCAGAGCTGGAGTGTCTCATCCGATAGTTCGTGTAGTCGCTGCTTTGACCAAACGCGGCAAACAGCTAGGATATGAACCGTTCACGGCGCCAAGGGACGCCGAAACGTTCCACTCACAGTCCTCATTCGAGGCATGCCCCATTGCCATGCGATGGTGCGTATCCCGGTCCGATTGAGCCCGCAAGGGACGATTCGCGAAGGATCCAATGACCACACGAGCTCAACTCCAGAGCAAGTCCATCGAAGAACTGCGACAGATCGCCGATGCCGTTGGCATCGAGACCGACGGTCTCCAGAAGTCGAAGTTGATCACCGCCCTCGTCGACGCCGGCCAGGTCATCGAGGCCTCGCCGACAGAAGACGTCGAGCTTCCTCAGGCCACACCGCGCACCGAGCGGGTGACATCGGAAGACGGCGAGGTCGGCGAGACCGGCGACACCGATGAGTCGCGCCCGGACGCCCCCCAGGGGGGCCGGGGCGACTACGGCGACGACCGACAGGGAGCCGGCCGCAATCGGAGCCGTCGTCGTCGTGGTGGCGGCGGGGGCCGCGAGGACGAGTACATCCCTGAAGAGGACCTCGAGACCCGTGAGGGCCTGCTCGACATCCTCCCAGAGGGCTATGGGTTCTTGAGGGTCACCGGGTACCTGCCCGGGGACAAAGATGCTTATGTCTCCGCCAACCAGGTCCGCAAGTTCCGCCTGCGCAAGGGCGACATCGTTTCCGGGCCGATCCGCCCGCCGCGCTCCAAGGAGAAGTTCCCCGCAGTCGTTCGAATCGACAAGGTCAACGGGATGACCTCCGAGGAGGCGATGAAACGGCCCAAGTTCGAGTCACTCACCCCCCTATTCCCGGACCAGAGACTCCGACTCGAAGTCGATGGCCGGGCCGAGGGGATCCTGACCCGGATCGTCGACCTGATCGCCCCGATCGGCAAGGGCCAGCGTGGCCTGATCGTGTCGCCGCCCAAGGCAGGCAAGACCACGGTCCTCCAGGAGATCGCCCAATCGATCACGACCAACAATCCCGAGTGCTATCTGATGGTGGTCCTGGTCGACGAACGGCCGGAAGAAGTCACGGACATGCAGCGGTCGGTCAAGGGCGAGGTCATCTACTCCACTTTCGACCGTCCCGCCGAGGAGCACACCCAGGTGTCAGAGCTGGCCCTGGAGCGCGCCAAGCGTCTCGTCGAGATGGGAACCGATGTCGTGATCCTGCTCGATTCGATCACCCGGCTCGCCCGAGCCCACAACCTCGCCACCCCGGCGTCGGGGAGAATCCTCTCCGGTGGTGTCGATTCCCAGGCCCTCTATCCGCCCAAGAGATTCTTTGGAGCCGCCAGGAACATCGAGGAGGGTGGGTCGCTCACCATCCTCGGGACCGCGCTGGTCGAAACGGGGTCGAAGATGGACGAAGTCATCTTCGAGGAGTTCAAGGGCACCGGGAACATGGAGCTCAGGCTCGATCGCAAGCTCGCCGACAAGCGGATCTACCCGGCTATCGACATCGAGTCGTCGGGAACAAGAAAGGAAGAGCTCCTGTTCGATCAGAAGGAGCTCACCCAGGTCTGGAAGCTCCGTCGAGTCCTCCTCGCTCTCGAGCCGGGAGCCGCTCTCGAATTGCTGATCGACCGTTTGAAGACCACGAAGTCCAACGCCGAGTTCCTCGCCGAAGTCGCGAAGAGCGGCAACTGAGATAGGAGAATCGGTGAGAACCGACATTCATCCCACGTACGCCGAGACCCATGTGACCTGCTCGTGTGGCAACACGTTCACCACGAACAGCACCAAGCCCGGCGAAATGCACATTGAGCTGTGCAATGAATGCCATCCCTTCTTCACCGGCAAGCAGAAGCTCGTCGACACCGGTGGACGTGTCGAGCGCTTCCAGAAGCGCTACGGCAAGACCCAGTTCACCAAGGCCGGCGGCCCGGAGGAGAGCGCCGAGGTCGAGGCCGCTGCCGCAGAGTGATCCCCGCCCCGACTCACAATTGGGACGAACCGGCCCGCGTTTGACCTCCGAGCGCCCCGACTATCGGGCCGTGAATGTCGACCCTGCCAAGACCGTTGGCGGTCAGGCCGTCATCGAAGGCGTGATGATGCGCGCCCCGGGTGCGTGGTCGGTTGCGGTGCGCCAGCCGGACCAATCGATCACCGCGAGGCGTGACTCACTCGCTCGTCTCTCGGAGCGAAATCGCGCCGCCCGCATCCCCCTGGTCCGGGGTGTGCTCGTGCTGTGGGAGTCCCTCAGTCTCGGGTTCCGTGCCCTCTCCTGGTCCGCGGAGAAGGCCGGCGGCGAAGAGGAAGAGCCACTCACCAAGGCCCAGATCGGATGGACCATGGTCGTCGCCGTGGTCTTGTTCGCCGGTATCTTCATCCTCCTCCCGGCCATCGTCGCCGGCGTCTTCTCCGGGGAATCGGGTCTCCTGTTCAACGTGCTCGAGGGTCTGCTGCGTCTCGGCATCTTCGTCGGGTACATCTGGGCAATCGGGCGCTCCAAGGAGATCGGGAGGGTCTTCGAGTACCACGGGGCGGAGCACATGTCGATCCACGCCTACGAGGCGGGGGAGCCATTGAGCATCGAATCGGTGCGCCGTTACCCGCCGGAGCATCCTCGCTGTGGGACCAGCTTCCTCCTGATAGTGGTGCTCGGGTCGATCATCTTTTTCTCGTTCTTCGGCCAACCGGGCTGGGGGTTCCTGGTCGCATCGCGGCTTCTCGGCATCCCGATCATCGCCGGGCTCGCCTACGAGTTGCTCCGCTGGTCGGGCACGAGGAGCACCGGTCGGCTGGCCGGGGCGCTGGCGGCGCCGGGGATCTGGCTACAGAAGCTGACGACCCGGGTCCCCGACGAGTCACAGATCGAAGTCGCCATCTCGAGCCTGGTGGTGGCCCTCGATGACGAGATGCTGGAGGACGTGCTCGGGCGCGGCGGCATCCCCGCCTCTGCACTGGAGGCTCGTAATGGCGCATTCGATGCCGTGCCACCGGTAGAGGGCTCGTGATGGACGAGCTCCTGTCATCGAGACTCGCCGAGATCGAGTCGGCATTCGAGGCGATCGAGGATGCGCTTGGCGACCCCGAGGTCCTCGCCGACCCGGCACAGCTTGCCGATCTGGGGAAGCGGCATTCCGACCTCCGCGAGGTGGTCTCGGAGATCCGGCGTCTCCGTCAGGCGAGCACGGATCTGGGAGAGGCACGCGAGATGGCCGACGATCCCGACATGGCCGATCTAGTCGAGGAGCTGTCGGCCGAGATCGCAGACCTGGAGGAGAAGATCAAACTGTCCCTGGTGCCCACGGACCCCCTGGACTCGAAGGACGTCATCGTCGAGATCCGCTCCGCAGCGGGGGGCGACGAAGCAGCGATATGGGCGGGCGACCTGCTGCGCATGTACGAGCGATATGCCGATCGTCACGGTTTCAAGATCGAGGCGATGGACACGTTTCCCTCGGAGGCGGGTGGCTTCGACAAGGTCACCGTCGCGGTCAAGGGGAAGAACGCCTACTCCAGGATGAAATACGAAGCGGGGGTTCACCGGGTCCAGCGTGTCCCCAAGACCGAGTCGCAGGGCCGGATCCACACCTCGACGGCCACGGTGGCGGTCCTCCCAGAAGTGGAGGAGGTCGAGATCGACATCGACCCCAACGACGTCAAGGTCGACGTCTACCGGTCGACCGGGCCAGGTGGGCAGTCGGTAAACACGACGGACTCGGCCGTTCGTCTCACCCATCTGCCCACCGGCCTGGTGGTGACCTGTCAGGACGAGAAGAGCCAGCTCCAGAACAAGGAGAAGGCAATGCGGATCCTGCGGGCTCGTCTCTACCAGATCGAGCGGGAACGGCAGCAGTCGGAGCTGGCGGGAGCGCGGCGGTCCCAGGTCGGCTCCGGGGAGCGCTCGGAGAAGATCCGGACTTACAACTACAAGGAGAACCGGGTCACCGATCATCGGATCGGCCTGACACTCAAGCGGCTGGATCAGGTGCTCGAGGGAGATCTCGACGAGTTCGTCGCGGCGCTGGCTGCCGACGAGCAGGCGTCCCGGCTGGCCGAGGGCGACTGACTTGACACCCCGGCACACCTAGGCATTGACGCCGAGGTTGGCAACGCCCTTTCGCTCCATGTTGCCCCAGGCCCGCGTGCTCTTCCCCCCGACTATCGCCCGGATTCGCCAGGCCACGGTTATCTGTCGCAGACCGAAGTTCTCGATCAGGGCCATGACGATGAGTCGCGCCGTGTCGGACGGCGAGTTGAAGTAGCCGTAGGACTCATCGAGCAACAGGGCGACGAGGGAGTTGAGCAACCCGACACCGAAGGCCAGGGCGAGGAGCATGACCAGGGAGACAGGGTTGAGGGCTCCCAAAGCGAAGGCGACCGGGATGGTGATCCAGCCGACGAACTCGATCATCGGCGCGAGATACTCGAAGAGGAACATCGCCGCCCAGGTGACCATCCCGACCTTGCCGTAACGAGGGTTGAAGGTCATCGGCATGAAGTCCCGTATCGCGGTCATGAGCCCTCGATGCCAGCGGATCCGTTGCCGCTTCAGCACCCGAAGCGTGTCGGGGACCTCCGTCCAGATCACCGCCGACGGCTCGTAGACGATCCGGTAGGGGATGTCCCGGTCGATGTGATACCGATGGAGCCGCATGGTGAGATCCATGTCTTCGCCCATGTGACCGCTGGTGAACCCGCCGACTGCGATCACCGCGGAGCGCTTCCAGACCCCAAACGCTCCGGAGACGAGAGGCAGGGCTTCCATCTTCGACCAGGCGGGCCGGCTGGCGAGGAACGTGCGAACGTACTCGAGCACCTGCATGCGAGGGACGAGTTGCTTGGGAACCTCTGCCTTGATCAGGTGCCCGAGCTCCACCCGGCTCCCGTTGAGCGGGCGGATGTTCCCTCCGACCACGATGGTCCGCTGCCGGTCCTCGACCACCCGTTTCATTGCGCCCACCAAGCAGTTGGCATCGAGGATCACGTCGGCGTCGGTGCACAGCGCATACGGGTAACGGGCGGCGTTGATGCCGGCATTCAAGGCGTCGGCCCGCCCTCCATTCGCCTTGTCGATCACAGTTATGTCGACACTCCCATGCCCGCGATAGACGCCTCGCACCTCCGCGGTGGGGATATCCGGGCGATAAGGGATGCGCACTTTCTCCAGGCCGAACGCCTCGACCAGCGCCTCGAGAGTGCGGTCGGAGGAGCCGTCGTTGGTGACCACGATCTCGAACCTCGGGTAGCCGACGATCGACATCGAACGCACGGCGTCCACGATGCCGGCTTCCTCGTTGTAGGCAGGTATCACGATGGAGACCGGGGGCGAGGTCTGACTCGAGAGCATGTCTGCCACCCGTCCGAATCGGTCGAGGTGATGGGCTCGTCGCATGACCATGGCAGAGCTGACACCGAGCCAGATCAGGTAGACCTGCATGAGGATGAAGTAGATCAAGGTGGCGTATCCCACCCAGCGCAGGATGTCGAGGATCACGCCGGCACCGCCTCTTGGGCTGTCACGTAGTCGATGAGGATGCCGTCGGCCTCGGTGGCCTGGCCGATTTCCGCCCTATCCCTTGCCGCTCCAAGTGCACCCGAATCGGCCAGGGCCTCCGCCGCCGCATCGCGGGCGAACCGGTCATCCGAGCCGAGGGCCGCGATGAGCGAGTCGTCACCCCCCGGAAGGAGGTTGAGCGCGGCCGCACTGTTGCGCCGAACCCACCAGTTCTCGTCTTCGAGACCCGCGCTCAGGGCGGCGGCGACCGATGGATCGCCTATCTCCCCAAGGGATGTGGCTGCTTTCGCCCTCAGTCGCCAATCGGGGGAGCGGAGGGCATCCAGGAGAGGCGCGATGGCGAGCGGGCCCCCGACCACGCCGAGCGCCTCGACGGCAGCGATCTGCACCTCGGGGTCATCCGCGGCTCTGAGGACACCGGCAATCGGTGGCCCGGCCTCTCCGTCGCCGAGATTCTTGAGGATGCGGATGGCCTCGATGACTCCCACGTTCTCGTCGTGACCCAGGTTGACCCGGATGTATGCGATGAGGGGCCACGTGGCCTTCGCCCCGAATCCGACGAGGGTGTCCGCGAAACGAGCCCTCACCCAGGGATGCTCGCGGCCCAGCCTCTCGAGGATCGGATCGATGGCAGCGGTGTACTGCATCCGGCCCAACCCTCGGGCGCACTGAATCCGCACCTCGCGCTCTCGATCGTCGAGATGCTCGATCAGGACCGCAGCCGTCGACTCGTCACCGATCTCGGCCAGCGAGACGGCAGCGCGCAGACGTCTCCCCAGAGGGAAGCGTCTGCGCAGCCGTGCGACCTGCCTCTTTCTCAGCCCGACCCGATCGACGATTCCGGCCAGGGTCTCGATCTCGGTTCCCGAGACGATGTTGCGTAGATCGATCACTGCATCGATGAAGGCGTCGTCGTCGCCCGCGTTCGACCCGATCGGGTCGGTGTGGTGCTCGAAGGCGAGGTGTCGGCTCAGGACAGCCACATATGCGGAACGACGGGCGTCGTGCCGCTCCATGCGACGTCGGTGGACAGCCTTCAGCGAAACCAGCCCCAACAACAGCAGCAGGTCCACACCGAAGACAACCCCAATCGCGATGAGGCCGATCCTCGTGGCATCCATGAGATCTCACAATTGTCATCGGCCGGTCAGGAGACCTCATTGAGGAAGCCGTGTGTCAGTTGGCGAGCCGCTGGCGAATCCTCGCGGTGAGCTCGGGGAGCCGGAAGGGCTTGCGGACGAAATCGACCGCGCCCAGGTCGAGGCTGTGAACCACCGTGCGATCGTCGTCGACACCTGACAGCATGATCACCCGCATCTGGTGGCCCTCGTTCCGCCATCGTTCGATGATCTCGAGGCCGAGTAGGCCCGGCATGAGCTGGTCGAGGATGACCAGGTCGTAATCACCGGCGATTCCTTTCTCGTACGCCTCGATCCCGTTGAGGGCAATGTCGACCTCGTAGCCCTCCAACTCGAGGGCGGTCACGAGGAGGGTCGTCACCGTCTCCGAGTCGTCTGCGACGAGGACTTTCTTTGCCTCGGACATCGTCATTCACTCGACTTTGCAGGGGATTGTGCGCCCAGATGATGACACATCGCCGTTGGCCGGTCTGTGATCCCGGCCCTCGGCGCTACCTGGCGAACACGCTCGACCACGGTATCTTCTGGTGGCCGTTGAGACTTTGGCGTCTATGGGAATGATCCCCGACCATGAGATGGCCAGGCTCGAAGCCCTGGCAAAGCACGGGAAACCGCTCGATGACATGATCGCGCGCCGGCTGGATGGCGAGCCGCTCCAGTACATCGAGGGATCTGCCGCGTTCGGCCCACTGGACTTGCTGGTGGATGAGCGAGTGCTCATCCCCCGCCCCGAGACCGAAGGGCTGTTCGAGCTCGCCTGCAAGATGGTGCGCACCCCGGAGGTGATCGTCGACCTGTGCACCGGTTCGGGTGCGCTGGCGCTGGCCCTCAAGAACGCCTTTCCCAGTGCGGCCGTGTTCGCCACCGACATTTCTGCCGAGGCGATCGAGGTGGCGACCTTCAATCGCTACCGGACCGGGCAGCAGGTCTATCTGGCCGAAGGGGACCTGTTCGATCCCCTGCCCACCGCCATCCTGGGGACAGTCGACCTGATCGTGGCCAACCCGCCATATGTGGCCGAGGTGGACTTCTCCGGCCTACCCCGGGACGTGCAGAGAGAGCCAAAGGTAGCTCTTGTCGCAGGGCCGACCGGTCTGGAAGTCATCGAGAGGATCGGTGCCTCTGCCGCGGCCTGGCTCCGGCCGGGTGGCGTGGTGATCTGTGAGATCGGCGAGCGCCAGGGTGTGTCGGCCACGAGCTCCTTTCACGATCTGCCGGTCGTGGTGAGACAGGACCTGGCCGGTCGCGATCGCTACGTCGTAGCAGTCAAGCCGTGACCTTCGAGCTGGCGGTCCAGGCGATTCACGCCGGACTGATCGTGGGCGTCCCGACCGACACGGTCTACGGCATCGGCGCCGACCCGCGCAACGAGCAGGCGGTTGGCAGGCTCTTCGAGTTGAAGGGCCGACCCGAGCACAATCCCATCGGCCTGCTGGCAGCCTCTCTGTCCCAGGCTCGCCAGGTCGGTGAGATAGAGGGTCTCGCTGCCGATCTGGCCGAACTGCACTGGCCCGGTGCTCTGACTCTCGTGGTTCCCTCCAAGGTGTCGTTGGCCGATTGGGTGGGTGATGCTGTGCGGCGGACCGTTGGACTTCGGGTCCCCGATCACCCGATCCTCCTCTCCTTGCTGTCGGAGGTAGGTCCTCTTGCGGTGACCTCGGCCAACCCTGCCGGCGGGCCCGAGACGTTGACCGACGCCGAGGCGCGTGCCGTCTTCGGCGATCAGGTGGCGGTCTACCTGGAGGGAACGGCCCCCGGCGGAGCGCCCTCGACGGTGATCGACGTCACCGCTGACCTTCCGCTGGTCCTGCGGCAGGGACCGGTACAGATCTCGTTACCCTCGGGCCCATGATCTCGATGGACCCCCTGGGGAAGGTCGACCCGGTGATGGCACGCCTCATCCGCAAGGACCTGGAGCGCCAGAACACCCACATCCACCTCATCGCGTCGGAGAATTTCGCCTCACCGGCGGTCATGGCTGCCTCCGGCTCGGTGTTCACCAACAAGTACGCGGAGGGGTATCCGGGTCGCCGCTACTACGAGGGGTGCCAGGTCGTCGACGAGATGGAGCAACTGGCCATCGACCGCGCCAAGGAGTTGTTCGGTTCCGATCACGCCAACGTGCAGTCCCACAGCGGAGCGCAGGCCAACATGGGTGTGTACTTCTCGCTGCTCCAACCAGGGGACAAGGTGCTTGGCATGCGCCTCGATCAGGGAGGGCATCTCACTCACGGCTCCCCGGTCAATTTCTCCGGTCTCTACTACGACTTCGTCTCATACGGGGTCGACCACGAGACAGAGCGGATCGACATGGACCAGGTGCGCTCGGTCGCCCTCGAGCACAAGCCGAAGATCGTCCTGGCCGGCTACTCCGCCTACTCGCGCATTCTCGACTACGAGGGCTTCCGCTCTATCGCAGATGAGATCGGAGCCATCTTCATGGTGGATGCCGCCCACTTCATCGGGCTGGTCGCCGGCAAATCGCACCCTTCTCCGGTGCCCTATGCCGACATTGTCACCGGGACCACCCACAAGGCGCTCCGCGGCCCGCGCGGCGGGGTGATCCTCAGCACGGAGAGGTATGCGAAGGACATCGACAAGGCGGTGTTCCCCAACGCCCAGGGAGGACCGATCGAGTCCCAGATCGCAGCGAAGGCGGTCTCCTTCCATGAGGCGCTGCAACCCGGGTTCCACGACTACACCGAGCAGATCGTGGCCAACGCTCGGGCCATGGCCGGGGCGATCCAGGAGCTGGGGGTGCGTGTGGTCTCGGGCGGAACCGACAACCACCTCTTCCTGGTCGACCTTCGCTCGGTCGACGAGGAGCTGACCGGAAAAGACGCGGCGGGGACGCTGGACGAGGTGGGGATCACACTCAACTTCAACGCGATCCCATTCGATCCTCGTCCGCCTTTCCGTGCATCCGGCCTGCGGATCGGCACACCGGCGATGACCACTCAAGGGATGAGGGAGGAGCAGGCCTCCGAGGTTGCCACCTTGATCGCCCGCGTCTTGAAGGACCACACCAACCGACGGGTCCTCTCGGAAGTGGCTGCACGGGTCTCCGACCTGGCGGCGAGCTTCTCTCCGTATCCGCGCGACTTTCCCGGGCACGTCTGAAGACAGCAGCCCCCGGCCGACCGGCACCTGCTCGGGCCGCAATAAGGTAGGTTCGGATTTGGCCCGGGGCGGACGCCCCAACTAGACTTTGTGAATTGATTCACAAGCCCGGGTGGATCGACCATAGGCATGAAGCACGAGACAGCCCATCAGCAGATCGGACGCGCCCTCGACGAAGGCTGGTCGCAGGCCGGCGCCTTCTTCGGGTCGATCGTCTCCGGGATGTTGTTGGGTCTGCTCGCCGACCGCTGGCTGGGTACCGAGCCTTGGCTGGTGACCATCGGAAGCCTGCTCGGGATCTACTCCGGCTTCGTCAACATGTGGAAGTACTCGAAGAAGATCGAGGAGACCGACCGTGGATCTTGAGCACGGGCCGGCCATCGAGGCGAACATCGCCCGGAACGCGGTGGCCCGGAGCGTCTATGTGGGCCCTGCCCTGGTGCTGGTCTTCGGTCTGCTCCGAGGGTGGGAGGGAGCATGGAGCGCTGCGCTCGGCATCGCTGTCGTCGTCGCCAACTTCCTGCTCTCGGGGTGGATCCTCTCGATTTCGGCAAGGATCGGGCTCCAGGCCTATCATGCCGCCGCTCTGATCGGTTTCTTCCTGCGTCTTGGCCTGTTCGTCGGCGCCATCTACCTCATCGCCAACGTGGTCGAGGTCGACCGGCTGGCGTTCGGGATCTCCGCAGTGGTCGCCTATCTGGCGTTGCTCACGTTGGAGGCGATGTCGTTGAACAGAGGTAGAGAAAGGGAGCTGAGTTGGCGTCGATGATCCTTGCCGCGGAATGTGACGTTGCCAATGAGGTGATCTGTGTCCCGGAGAACGTCAGCGACCTCTTCGAGTTCCCGACCATCTTCACGATTGGCCAGTTCGAGATCTCCCGCACCGAGATCCTCATGTTCCTGGCCGCCTTCATCGTCGTGGCCATCCTCTACTTCGGATTGAGGCAACAACGGCTGGTCCCAACCAAGTTCGGCGCCAGCGTCGAGGGCCTCCTCGGGTTCGTTCGCGACGACGTTGGGCGGGATGTCATCGGCTCGGAATCCCGCAAGTACCTTCCCTATCTGACCGCCATGTTCTTCTTCCTGCTGGTCGGGAACCTCTTCGAGGTGACGCCACTGATCAACTTCCCGATCACCTCCCGGATGGCGATCCCGTTCTTCCTTGCCCTGGTCACGTACTTCATCTTCATGATCGTTGGGTTCTCGAAGAACAAGTTCAGGTTCCTCATCGACACCGCTTGGCCAAAGACAGTCCCGGTCGGGCTCCGACCCCTGGTCGGGCTGATCGAGTTGGTGTCGGTGTTCTTCCTGCGGCCGCTGACACTGGCCGTCCGGCTCTTTGCCAACATGATGGCCGGCCATTTGATGCTGACCCTTCTGCTCGGGTCTGCGGTGATCTTCCTCGCTGCCATCCCCGAGATCGGCGCCCGCGGCCTGATCGGCCTCCCCTGGCTGGCCTTCGGCATG
>JBFYOJ010000224.1:0-4298 GCA_041303885.1 Acidimicrobiia bacterium
CGCCCGGCCCGGGTGGGGGCCGTGGCCAGCGTGACGGTCACCCTTCTCCACCCGATCGGCACGCCGTTTCCCGGCGAGCTCGGAGTCGACCTTTCGGCGAGGGCGACGATGCGCACGGAGCGGTGAGCCGGGAACGGGGGGCAGCGACCGTTCTGGTCTTCGCCCTCACCGCGTTCGTTGCCATCGTCGCCATCGCCACCGCCGCTCTGGGCATCCTGTTCGACGCCCGGGAGAAGGCGGCGACTGCAGCCGAGGCGGCGGCCCTCGCCGCCGCCGTGGCCACCTATCCACCCACCGGGGCGGAATACCCGCGTTCGCTTGCAGCCGACTACGCCTCGAGTAACGACGCCAAGTTGGTCAGCTGCTGGTGTCCAATCGACGGCGCTCTCCGAGCCCGGGTGGTCGCGGTGACCGTGACAGTGAGCGCCGACGTCCCGGTTCTCGGCAAGATCCTCGTGGGCAAGACGGCACGAGCCGAATTCGACCCGCGCGCCTGGTTGGGCCGGTGAGACAATGACCGGGTGCCGGGAAGGACGACAAGGGCCACCGAGATCCTCGACCGTGCCGGGGTGGATTACCGCGTGCACGTGTATGCGGTGGCCGAGAAGGTCGGGGATGGATACGGGGCGGCGGTCGCCTCGGCGATTGGGCTGCCCGGAGCCAGGGTGTTCAAGACCCTGGTGGCAGAGGTGGACGACGAGCCGGTGGTGGCGGTGATCCCAGTCGATCGACGGTTGGCGACGAAGAGGCTGGCCAGGGTTATCGGAGGGAAACGATGCTCGTTGGCCGCGCCTGCCCTGGCCGAGCGGTTGACCGGCTATGTGACGGGCGGGATCAGCCCGTTTGGCCAGCGAAGGAACCTGAAGACGATCCTCGATTCGTCCGCTTCGGAGTTCGAGACCATCGCAGTGTCCGGAGGGCAGCGTGGCATCCAGCTTGAGCTCGCCCCGGTTCGGGTGTTGGAGGTGACGGGCGGGACCATGGCGCCTATCGCCGACAACTGACCGCGCTCCTAGTCTCCGCGTCCGATGGCTACCCGTCTCGAGGTTCTCCGCATGCTCGCCGAGCTGGCCAAGCTCACCGCGCTCGACGAGGGAAGCCCTCAGGCGTTTCGGGTTCGCGCCTACGAGAACGCCCTCCACGGGATCGAGGGCTATCCAGGTGAGCTTGCGGGGCTGACCAAGAAGGAGCTCGAGCAGATCAAGGGAGTCGGCGGGTCGACGGCTGACAAGATTCTCGAGTTCGAGGTCACCGGGAAGGTGGCCAAGCTGGAGGCTCTGCGTCAGAAGTATCCCCCGGCATTCGTCGAGCTGACCAAGATCCCCGGGCTCGGCCCGAAGACATTGAAGCTGATCAGATCGGAGCTCGGGGTCGAGGACATAGCCGGCCTGAAGTCGGCGATCGATGCTGAGCGGCTCAGGGAGCTGCCAGGCATGGGCAAGACCTCCGAGGAGAAGATCGGCAAGGCGATCGAGCGGCTCGGCCTGCACGGCAAGGACCGGCGGACACCCTTGGTGGAGGCGCTGCCACTGGCGCGATCGTTGGCAGCCCGAATCCAGGAGCTGAAATCGGTGAAGACCGCCGTGCCCTGCGGGTCGATCCGGCGGTTCTCGGAGACGGTGGGGGACATCGACATCGTGGTGTCGACCACCAACCCGTCACAGGTCTCCAAGTTCGTGATCGCCCTGCCCGAGGTCGCCGAAGTCATCGGCTCCGGCGAGACCAAGACCTCCTTCATCACCAGGGAAGGGATGCAGGTCGATGTCCGAACCGTGAGGCCAAGCCAGCTGGGCTCGGCTCTCCTCTACTTCACGGGCTCGAAGTCACACAACATCGCCCTGCGGCAGCGCGCCATCGATCGGGGGTGGCTGCTGAGCGAGTACGGCCTGTTCGAAGGTGAGAAGGTGGTGGCTTCGAAGACCGAAGTGGACATCTACCGCGCTCTCGACATGGCCTTCGTGCCCCCACCGATTCGGGAGGGAACCGGCGAAGTCGAAGCGGCCGCCCGGCACGAGCTACCGGCGCTGGTCGAGCTGTCCCATATCAGAGGTGACCTCCACTACCACTCGGATCGGTCAGGGGACGGTCGGTCGAGTCTAGAAGAGATGGTTCAGGCTGCCGTCGCATATGGATACGAGTACGTCGCGTTCACCGACCACGGTGAGGACCTTGCGATCAACGGCTCGACGCGTGAGCAAATGCTCACCCATCGAGATCGGATCCGGGAGCTGCAGGAGGGCCATCCGGAGATACGGCTGCTGTTCGGATGCGAGCTCAACATCGGTCCTGATGGCGATCTCGACTACGACCCCGAGTTCAGGCTCGAGTTCGACTATTGCGTCGCCTCGATCCACTCTCATTTCGATCTGCCACAGGACCGGCAGACATCTCGGATACTGAGAGCCCTCCACGACCCGTCAGTCGATGCAATCGGTCACCTCAGCGGGAGGTACGTCGGCCGGCGCCCGGGCGTGGACCTCGACATCGACGTGATCCTCGAGGCTCTCGAGGTGACCGGGGTTGCTCTCGAGATCAACGGCGCCCTCGACCGGCTCGACGCCACCGCGGAGGTGGCGAGGCAGGCGATGGCGGGAGGTGTCGATTTCGTCATCGACACTGATTCGCATCACACCAGTGAACTGGTGCGGATGGGCTATGGGGTGAGCTATGCCCAGCGTGGATGGGTGACCACCGACCGGGTGATCAACACACGGTCTGCCGAGGGGTTCCTCGAATGGGCGAGCCGGAGGCGACCATGACTCGAGGGCAGAGCCTCCGCCGACCGAATAGATTCTGCCCATGGCCAAGCAGTATCAGGTGACACGTGGGGTCAATCGGCTCACGTCATGGATGGCGAGACTCGGCATGGGCAGGACCGAGTTGATGACAACCATTGGGCGCAAGAGCGGCAAGGCGCGCGAGGTCCCGGTGAGCCCGATCGTTCTCGACGGGGCCGAGTATCTGGTCTCGCCCTACGGAGCCGTTAACTGGGTGCACAACGTTCGGGCAAACCCCACGGTGGAGTTGCGTCTCGGCTCGAGTAGGCGAACGGTCCGACTCGACGAGGCGACGGATGCCTCCGCTGCCCCTGTGGTGGCGGCCTATCACCAACGGGAGCGATACGCCCGCCCCTATATGGATGTCCCCGAGAGCCCCGGTCTCGACGACTTCGTCGCGGCAGTCGACAGCTTTCCGGTCTTCAGGGTGGTCGACACAGTCTGAATACGATCCTTGTAATTCGCTCCCCAAGACAGGAAGCTGTGCGTCTTGGCGACGAACCCAAAGGAGCCCGACCAGGTGGCAGGCACTTTCGTACTCGACACCTGCGTCCTGCTCGCCGACCCTCGATCCCCGCTCCGATTCGACGAGCACGATGTGGTGCTCCCGCTCGTCGTCGTAGAGGAACTGGACCGGAAGAAGACGAGGATGGACGAGGTCGGAGCCAACGCGAGGGCGGCCATTCGGTTGCTCGAGGAATTGGGGGCATCGAATCCGGGGGGTTTGCGTGAAGCGGCGACGCTTCCCGGGGGCGGATCGCTTCGCATCGAGCTCAACGGGATCTTCTCCGACAGGTTGCCGGTCGTGCTCGACCCGCACACTCCCGATCATCGGATCCTGGCCACGTGTCTCAACCTCCAAGAGCGAGGCAATGCCGTGCTGGTCACCAAGGACGCCTCACTTCGGATCAAGGGGGCGCAGCTCGGGGTGCCGGTACAGGACTATCGAGGGGACACCGTGCCTGTGGAGCAGCTCCAGTCCGGGCTGGTCGAGCATGGCACCGATGGTGCCACGATCGATGGCCTCTTCGACGAGGGGAAGATCGTCCTCGAAGACGTCGAAGCCATGGTCAACCAATTCGTCCTTCTCCGGTCCGGCGCCTCCCGCTCCGCCCTGGCCAGGGTGATCCAATCGGAGCCCGATGTCGTGGTGGAACGGGTGCCAACACATGTCCGGGCCTTTGGGGTCGAGCCGAAGAATGTGCGGCAGACAGTCGCCCTTCACCAGCTGCTCGACCCGGACATCCCTGCCGTGTCCTTGATGGGGATGGCGGGAACCGGCAAAACCTTTCTCGCCCTGGCCGCTGCCCTGGAGCAGGTGCTGGAGCAGGGCCGGTACCGGCGTGTCTCCGTCTACCGGCCGCTGGTCGCGGTGGGGAGGCAGGAGGTCGGGTATCTTCCCGGCGACCTCAACGAGAAGCTGGCGCCATGGATGGCCGCGGTGCACGACAACCTCTACGCCCTGTTCTCAGATGCCGGCGTTGATGGAGCCAGGCACGCCATCGAGGAGTTGATCGACCG
>JBFYOJ010000225.1:0-29373 GCA_041303885.1 Acidimicrobiia bacterium
CGGTCATCAGCTTGACCGCGGCCGTGCTCGCCCCGTAGATGGTCTGACCGGGCACCGGAAGGAACCCTCCCATGCTGGACACGTTGGCGAGGTGCGCGGCCGGCCGCTTGAGGAGATGAGGCAGGAAGGCTTTGACCATATGAATCGTCCCGTACAGATTGACGTTGATCACCCGCTCTATGACCTCGTAGCCGAGATCGTTCAACTTCACGAACGGTTGGATGATGCCCGCGACGTTGATCAGCCCATCCACCCCCCCATGGGCGGCAATCACCTTCTCGGGGAGCACTGCGGTGGCCGACCGGTCGGTGATGTCGACCGCGAAGGTCGCCAATCGATCTCCGGCATCGGCCATGCGAATGGTCTCATCGAGGCTTTCCTGACGGATGTCGACGGCAGCCACGCGGGACCCTCGACGCAGCAGCTCCAGGACGACCTGGCGGCCGATTCCGTTGCCGCCACCGGTCACCACGACGACCTTGTCTGCAAGCTCCACGATGCTCTCCAATGACCAGGGGGTCGCCGACTGTAGCCCGACAGCCGATGCCGCTTTTCGGTGTCTCCTCGGCTGGTCGACCCGATCCGGACGCAGACCGATGCTGGCTACATTGGGAGGCTGCCGATGGATATCCCCCCGACGAGCCCGACCGTGATGGTGGCGTTGAACGCCGACATCGTCGGATACAGCAGCCTGATGGCCGACGACTTCGCCGCCACGACCGCCGCAATGGAGGAGACGCGGCGAATCGTCGAAGAGAAGATCGATCAGAACGGGGGCCGGCTCGTCAACTTCGTCGGCGACAACTTCATGGCGGTCTTCGCCGAGGCCAGGGATGCCGTGGCAGCCGCAATCGCCATCACGACCCAGCTCGAGTCGAGGAACGCCGGCGTTCCCGAGTCGCGCCAGGTTCGATTCCGCATGGGCCTCGACCAGGGTGAGGTGGCTTTCACCGAGGAGGATTACTTCGGGGATGCGCTGAATGTTGCCGCCCGGATCCAGGGAATCGCACCCGCCGGCGGTATCAGCGTCTCCGGGAGGGTCTACCAGGCCCTCGACGAGCCGTCGCTCCGCTTCACACCGCTGGGCAGGAAGGCGATGAAGAACATCCCCGAGGAGATCGAGGTGTTCCAGTTTGCCGACCTTCCCCGGGACGGTTCGGGCCGTCCGGGCTCGAAGTCGCTCTCGCTGGAGGCACCGACCCTGGCGGTGCTCCCGATCCATACCGAGATGGTCGATGACTCGTTGCAGCGCACTGCGGGGATCATCAGGGCCGATCTGATCCACCGTCTCTCCCGGGTACCCCAGCTGCGCGTGGTGGAGGTGAGCATCGAACCCGGCGAGGGCGCCGGTGATGCCACTGCCCGCTACATCGTCGAGTCCGGTGTCCATCAGGCACGTGACCGGCTCAGGGTGTATGCGAACCTGGTCGACCTGACCACGATGAATGTCGTCAAGTCGCATCGGTGGGTTGCTTCGGTCGACGAGATTTTCGACCTTTCGGAGCGGATCTCAGACGAGGTGGCCGAGTCGATAGAGGTGGAGCTGATTATCGGGGAGCCGGCAGGTCTCTACGCAGACCTGAACGATCCCAAGGCAATCGAGGATATCTATCTGGGGTGGTATCACTTGACCACGGGGACAGCCGAGGGAGGGTCGCGGGCAATGGATCTGTTCGGGCGGGTGGCCGCATCGCACCCGGAGCAGCCCTACGGGATAGTCCTCTCCGCCTTTGCCAACTGGATGGCGGCCAGTTCGGGATGGGCTCGCGACCCGACCGCCGCCTTGGCACGAGCGATGGAGCAAGCCGAGAGAGGGATCCAGCTCGGAGACCTGACTGGAATGGCATCGACGGTCAAGGCTGCGGTTCTGATGTCCCAGGGCCGGGGCGCCGAGGCTCTGGAGGCGATCCAGAGTGCCGAGATCGTCCGCCCCACCTGTGACGTCACCTACGGCCTGGCGGGGAGCGTCCATCGCTATCTCGGCCAGTGGGACAAGGCCGTTGACCTGGTCGACACCGCGATGCGGCTCACCGGGGTGAACAAGCCCTGGTATCCGACCGTGAAGGCCTGCTCGCTGTTCATCGGGGGCCGGGTCGAGCAGGCCGCCTCGGTCGCTGAGATGGTCCTCGATTTTCAGCCGGACAACCTCGAGGCGTTGCTCGTCCTCGCGGCGGCCCAGGAGGAGATGGGCCTGCACCGGCGAGCGCAGGCCACCGCCCGGCTGATCGAGGAGAGGTTTCCTGCCGTCGACGTGGAGAGCTGGCTCGACCGCAACCCATACCAGGACCGGGCGCTGGTCGAGCGATGGAGAGGGGATCTGGTTGCGGCCGGGGTGATGCAAGCCACGTGAGCCGGTCGTCCATTCACGGAACGCCCCGATTCGACCGTGGGTATCGTAAGCAACTGGAATGGTGAGCAACTGAGCCAGGTAGACCCAGCCTTCGTCACGGGAACGTTCACCATTCTGTTCACCGACCTGGAGGGCTCCACCGACCTGCGGGTCAGGCTCGGCGACACCGCAGCCAACGAGGTGATCCGGGCCCACGACGACCTGGTCCGCTCCCGTCTGGAGACTGCCGGTGCAGTCGAGCTCAAGTCGCTGGGAGACGGATTCATGGCCCTGTTCACCTCGGCGAATCAGGCGATCGAATCCGCAGTATCGATCCAGCAGGCAATCGATGAGCACAATCGGTCCAATCCCAGTATGCCGGTATCGGTTCGCATCGGGCTCAACAGTGGTGACGTGACCCAGACGGTGGGGGACGCACATGGCACCGCGGTCCATGCCGCCTCGAGGATCGCCGACAAGGCCCAGGGCGGCCAGATCCTTGTCTCCCAGGTCGTCCACGATCTGGCAGGCACTCTGGGCGACACCAGGGTCATCGACCGCGGCCTCTTCTGGCTCAAAGGGTTTCCCGAAAGATGGCGGCTGTTCGAGGTGCTGTGGAGGGAGCAGGACAGCGAAACGACCCGCGCCACCAAGGAGATCCGGGCTGCTTCGGCGGCTGCATTCGACCTCGACACACCAAGGGCTACGGCTCCGGTGGTCGGGAGATCGCGTGAGCTGAACATCATCACGGAGCAACTGGCGACGACCGTCACCGGTCTTCGAGCCGTTGTTGTCGAAGGAGAAGCCGGCATCGGCAAGACCCGCATACTCGACGCCACCGCGGATCTCGCCTCCAGCATGGAGGCCCCGTACTGGGTGCTCGACGTCAGTGCCGATGAAGAGCTCAGGGGACCGTTTCTCCTTTTCCGATCCCTCCTCAACTCACCCCGCACCTCATCCATCGCCCAACAGGCGATGGCCCTCGAGCAGCTGGACAGGGCCCAGGAGGCCGTGGGAGGTAGAAGCCCCCGGGTTGAGGGACTCTCCCCACAGGAGCAGATGCTGCGGACCTTCGACGAGGTAGCCTCTGCCTTTCTCGCCCTGACCAAAGAACGCCCACTTGCTCTGCTGTTCGACGACGTTCAGTGGGCCGACGACGACAGCATCCAGCTGATCCGGTATCTGGTGCGGACGCTGGCCTCCGGCCCGATCTTCATGCTGATCAGTCTCCGTCCCCACTCCGACTCGGCATCCGGCGGTGCGGGCAGACTGATCGCCGATCTCGACCGAATGCGGGTCACCCAGGTGCTGAGATTGCAGCGGCTGAGCCGGCTCGATACCGGCGAGCTGCTGGGGAATCTGCTCGGAGCTCCCGTGGACGAGGCGACGGTTGGCAGCTTCCATGCCCGCTCCGAAGGGGTGCCCTTCTTCGTCGAGGAGCTGGCCCGTGCCTATCGGGAGGCGGAGGCCCTGCAACTGATCGACGGCACCTGGACCATGACCAAGTTGAGCGGACCAGCGGTTCCCTCCTCGATCCAGTCTCTGATCGAACGACGACTGGCTCAGCTGGAGGAAGAGTGCCGGGCCCTGCTCGCCGACGCCGGGGTACTGGGACGGCGCTTCGGTCTCCGTGACCTGGCCCGGGTCCTGGCCCGGGTGCATGGCGAGCCGGAGAAGCCCGAATGGCAGCTGGGCGAGGACCTGCAGAAGGCGATAGATCTCGGTCTGATCGTCGAAGAGTCGGCCGGCTCCCGCTACGACTTCTCCTTCTCCCACGACCAGATCCGGGCATCACTGCTGGGTTCCATCTCGCGCCAGCGGAGACGCGCCATCCACGGGGCCATCGCCGAGTCGATGGCCGCCGATGGCGGCACCGAGAACCTGTCGATGCTGGCCTACCACGCACTGCAGGCCGGTGATCAGACGTTGGCGGTGGCGACAGCGCTGGAGGCGGCCCGGTCCGCACTGGCGGTCTCGGCCCCGGAGGAGGCGGTTCGGCTGATCGACGCCACCCTCCCTGCCGCGTCAGGGCCAGAAGACCGGATCGACATGCTCCGCGTGAAAGACGATGCGCTCCAGGTTCTCGACAGGGGGATGGAGCGTCTCGCCAACCTCGCCGAGATGACTGCCCTCACCGCGGCCGTCCCCTCCCCTGCTCTCGACGCCGAGGTGAAGTTGAGAAAGGCCTCGGCTGCCCGGGCCAGTCAGGACTTCGAACTGGCAGCCGATCTCGCTCTTGGCGTGTGTCAGGGTGCGGAGGACTCAGGTGACCGCGCCCTGGAACTGGCCGCCTGTCTCGAGCTGGGGCAGGCCAGGACCAAGGCCCCGATCGGGGAGGGCTACTACCCGTTGGACGGTGTCGATCTCGATGCTGCCGAATCTGCATACCAAAGGGCACTGGCCATCGCCCGTGACATCGGGGACAGGGCAGGGGAAGCCGACTCCCTTCGAGAGTTGGCCGTGATCGAGCTCGGGCGTGTCAACCAGATTGCGACGGCGGCCGAGGAGGGGGGATCCTCACGTATCGAAATCCTCTTCCAGGCGCCGACATTCTTCGCCAAGGTGAAGGAGCTCGCCGAGGAGGCGCTTCGCATCTACGAGGAAATCGGGGACAGACGGGGCTCGATGTCCGCGCTTATCTCGATGGCATACGCCCATGTCGCCGATCCGACCGCGACCGGAATGGCCGGTCGGATGGAGCACATCAGGGCCCTCCATCACAGCAAGAAGGGCGAAGTCACCGAGAGTCAGCGGGCAATCGACGACGCTCTCATGTTGTACAGCATCCACACCTTCGCCCGAAACAACCTCCAGCCCGGTCTGGCCCTGGAACGAGGGCGTGAGGCATTCGAGGCGGCGCGGGCCCTTGGTGACCGTTGGCTGGAGTCTCTCGCCGCCGGCGGAATGGCGATGACCCATCTGTCGATAGGCGACGAAGCCCAGGGTAGAGCGTGGCTCGACCGTGCCGCCAGCGCGGCCATCTCGGTCGCCAGCACCGCGATGGCCCGACGTCTCGAGATCTGGCGGGGAGCCCACGCCGCCGCCCGTGATGACCTGGAGGGAGTGGTCTCTCACTTCGAGAGAGCAGCGGAACTGGCCGGCCACAAGAACCTCGGTGCACGATGTGAGGCCCTCTCGGCCCTCGCGTTCGAGGCCGCCCGGATCGGTGTCGCCACGGGTGATGAGTCTGCCATGAAGAAGTCGAAACAGGCCGCAGCCGAGACGTTACGGACGGTTCGTCCCATGAGCGGCCAGCTGCCCTGGGAGGCGGACGCCCACGCCGCCCTGGCACTGGTGGCAGGAGCCGAGGGAGAAGGCGAGACGGCCGCCGACGAGGCCAGGGCTGCCCTCGACTTCGACGGGGAGACGTTCCTCGCTCAGTATCTCCATGTGTTGTGGGTGGCGGGGCGTGTCCTGATCGTCGGCGACGAACCGGAAGCTGCCGCGCTGAGTGCGGAGATCCTTGCCGGATTGGGTTTCATCGACATGTTGATCGCCGACCCCGAACTCAAAGCCCGATGGTTCGGGCGCCCGACAATCCGCGAGCTTGCTGAGATAGTGGGCTTTGAGCCGTCAGGGGTGAGCGAATCCGAGGAACGGGTCGAGTTGGGTGACGCCGAGCTCGCATTGCTCCGGGACCTGGCGTCCGGATCGATGACCGCCAACCAGGTCGGGGGTGGCTCGGACGATGTCGAGGAGCTGCTGGCGAAACTGGGGGTGGCGTCGGAGACCGAAGCCATCGAGTATGCGATCAAGACGGGTGTCACATGGCAGTGAGAGTGATCATCGACCGGCGGCGCTGCATCGGTGCGGGCACCTGCATCGTCCTTGCCCCTTCGGCCTTCCACTGGAGACAGGGCGCATTCCAGAAACCCGAGCTCGCCGACGTGACCACAGTCGACGACGACGTCCTCCGGGAGGTGGCTGCGGCCTGCCCCACGCAGGCGATCGTGCTCGAAGCGGTGGTCGAATCGGCGGAAGGCGCCGACCTGGGAGTCTGATTGGTGGAAGGGCAACCAAGCGAAGTCGACCGGCTCGACACCTGTCTCAGTTGACCTCGACCACCACCTTGCCGAGAGCACGACCCTCACCGACGTGGGCCAGCGCCTGGGGCACTTCGTCGAGTCCGAACGTACGGTCAATGTGGACTCGAACATCCCCTGAGACACAGAGGTCGGCGAGAGGCTGGAAATGGGTCGGGCCCGGCCTCACCATGAGCACGCCAATCCGGCGCCCGGTTAGCCGGCCGATGATGACCCCGATGGTCACCACCCGTATCAGCGTCGGCACCGAGCCTCCGACACAGCGATACCGACCACCAGGAGCCAGCGCTCTCCGAAAGGCGAACACCGAGCGGTGGGCGTAGAGATCCAACACCAGGTCGTACGGCCCCAGCCTGGTGAAGTCGCGCCTGCGGTAGTCGATCACCTCGTCGGCACCGACCGACCGCATGTGCTCGAGCTTGCCATCGTTGTCGACGCCGGTCACGTGCGCCCCAGCGCGCTTGGCGAGCTGGATGGCGAACGAACCCGAACCGCCTCCGGCGCCGTTGATCAGCATCCTTTGCCCGGGCCGGACGTCGGCCGTTCCCTGCAATGCGATCGCACCCGGCTGTGGGATGGTCGATGCCTCGACGAAGCCCAACGCATCCGGTTTGTGAGCCAGCGACTTCTCGGGGGCCAACGCGTACTCGGCGAAGCCACCCATCGGAATCTCGCCGTACACCAGATCGCCCGGGTGAAACCGAGTGACACCGGGGCCGATGGCCTCAACGCGCCCGGCGATGTCAGAGCCGAGCGTTCGGCGCGTCGGGGCCCGCCACCCACCGATGCGCGCGTAGAGCGGGGATCCACGCAGGCACTCCCAATCGGAGAGGTTGACCGACGTCGCGGCCACCTGGACCAGAACCTGACCGGCGCCTGGTGATGGCGTCGGGACCTGTTCGACCCGCAGCACATCAGGAGGGCCGTAACGGTCGTAGACGACTGCCCTCACACCGATCTGCCCTCGGATCCGAGGTCGATGAGACAGGACACATCCCGATCGTACGCGGACGTCCTGGCTCGACAGCCATACCGCGCGCTGCCGGCCATTTCCCGAGATTCTCGCCCCCTGGATCTCAGCCGCATCCGTGCCCCAGCGGCAAAACCTTGGATCGCGTCAGCCAGAAAGACGCGAGCCGTTGGCTGGCGATCACCCATCCTTCCATTCGCACCAGGCCCGTAACACGGTCGTCAGTTCACCCGACCGCTCCCCCACCTCGGTGAGATCAGTGAATCGCATGACTCGAGCCGTCTGGCCTTCGCCTTCGAGGCCGGGGTGGTCACCTGGAATCAGGGCACCGGTGTGGAACAGGAGGCTGACGTACTTCCTGGCGGGGTTGAAGCTGAAGATGTTCCCCTTGTAGGAGAACGTCGGGGTACTCCACTTGACCGACTCCTCTATCCGTGGATCGGCACCGAGGGCGAGGTCCCGCACTGCCTGCATCGCGTCCTCGAGAGGGTGATCGCGCTTCTCGAACCAGGCGTCGACTTCCGAAGTGCGCATCATTGAATTCTTAGCGCGTTCGGCTGTTGGATGCAGCGGGCCGTCGCGCCAACCCGACTCCGGTCGGCCAACTCGGATTTTGAGACCCGCCGGAGACGGCCGTCAGACGCGGTCTGCCTGCTTGCATGATCCTGTGGCCGCCACCGGACAGGGAGCCCCCGAGCCAGCAGCACTCGAATCCGGGCGTTCGAGCGGGCTGCTCCTGCACATCGCGTCTCTGCCAGGTCGGTTCGGGATCGGCGATCTCGGGCCGGAGGCTCATGCCTTCGCGCTGAACCTCGCCGAGTCAGGCCAGCGGTACTGGCAGGTCCTCCCGGTGGGACCGACCGGGTTCGGCAACTCGCCCTATTCCTCGTTGTCCACCTTCGCCGGCAATCCGCTCCTGATCAGTCCCCTTCTCCTCTTCGAATCGGGTCTGGTCGACAGCGACGACCTCGTTGGAGTGGAGATGCCCGAAGACGGTCGAGTCGATTACGGCGCCGTCTATACCAAGAAGCTGGCTGTGCTGGCGAAGGCGGCAGGATCGTTTCGGCGGCGAGCGGATCCGGGTCAGCTCGAACGGTTTGCCGCATTCAAGGAAAGCGAGGGACGGCTCTGGCTCGACGACCACTCTCTGTACACCGCCCTCAAGGACGCCCACGGCGGCCGAGCCTGGAGCGATTGGGAACCCGGATTTGCACGACGCGACCCCTCCGCTCTTTCCCGAGCTGAGCGAGATCTCGATGAGGCAGTTGAGGCGAATCGGGTAACCCAGTTTCTCTTCTTCGAGCAATGGCAGACGCTGCATGCCATGTGTCAGGACATCGGCGTCGAAATCGTCGGTGACCTGCCTCTCTACGTCGCATCCGACTCTGCCGACGTATGGGCAAATCCTGATCTGTTCCTCCTCGACGACGATGGGGAGCCGACGTTGGTTGCAGGCGTCCCTCCCGACTACTTCTCAGAGACCGGTCAGCGATGGGGGAATCCGGTCTTCGACTGGGAGGCGATGGCCTCGGGCGGCTTCTCATGGTGGCGGGCGAGGGTGCGTCACGCCCTCTCCTTGTTCGATTGGCTCCGCATCGACCACTTCAGAGGGATCGCGGGCTACTGGGCGATCCCGGCGTCGGAGCCCACCGCCGTCGAAGGAGCATGGCTGCCCGGCCCGGGAGCGTCGCTGCTCGAGGCGATTCGCGAAGAGGTGGGTGATCTGCCGATCATCGCTGAGGACCTCGGAGTGATCACCGAGGATGTCATCTCCCTGAGGAACGGGTTCGGCCTACCCGGGATGAGAGTCGCCCAGTTCGGCTTCGACCAGGCTCCGGACTCAGCGATCCATCATCCCGACAGCTTCCCGGAGAACGTGTGGGCTTACACCGGGACCCACGACAACAACACCACCAAGGGATGGTTCTGGGAAGGCAACCCTCGACATCGGGTGCGGCGTCTTCCTCGCGGACGTCTGTCCCTCTACCGGACAGTGAACGGGCGGATCCCTTGGGGGCTCGTGGAGATGGTCAGTCACTCCCGAGCGGCCACGTCGATGTTTCCTGTCCAAGACATCCTCGAGCTCGGCGCCGAGGCGAGGATGAACACGCCCGGGACGACCAGCGGCAACTGGGAATGGCGGCTTCGCACCGGCGAGCTGGCCGACGACTCCCTGGCGAGACTGGCCGAGTTGAGCAGGGATAGCAACCGTCTCGCCAACAGTCGAGGTGCTGTCTTGCGACAGGATTCCGCCGAGGAGCAGCCGCCCGAAGCCCCCTGACGCAAGCGAATGGCTCGGTACGCACAGGGCCCTCCCACCGTCTGTGGTCGATGGGAGGGCGCCCTGAGACGGCTCAACCTGTTCTCGTGAACTCGAATTTCTTCACGTGGTCGAATTGGTCGACGACCTTGACCAGGATTCCCTGTCCAACCGGGGCCCCCTCGAAGTAGACCCGCAGTTCCCAGACGCCGTCTTCGTTGACCTCGGTCTCGCCACTGCCATATTCGGAGAGGACCCGTATGACGCTCCCCGGCTTGCCCGTTCCGTGGAACACGTCGTACGGTGGGTTCTCGGAGCATTCTCCGAAGACCTGCTTGGCGGAGAACTCCCAGGCCTTCTCCTCCTCCTCGTGGTCTTCCTTTGGCTTTTCCTCTTCCTTTGGCTTGTCTTCGTCCTTGGGCTTCTCCTCGTCCGACGTCTTCTCGGGAAGCTCGAAGACAACCGTCACCGAGTCCTCAGAGACATTGCCGACTTTGTCCTTTGCACGAATCGTGGCGTGGTTGGTCCCCGCTGACAGGAAGAGCACGATCCGCCACCCTCCCGAGTCGTTGACGTCCGCTTCGTACTCGCCGGCGAACACTCTCGCCCCTGGCTCGGTGATCCCTTCGAAGACCACTTCCTTCGACTCGAAGACCTGGCCGTCGACGGGGTGGAGGATCTGGAGATCCGGAGGAGTCGTGTCCACTTCTGGCTCGTCGTCCTTCGGCTCCGGCTCCTCCTCGACCGGCTTGGGTTCGTCGGGCTGATAGGAGTCGTAACGATCCCAATTCTCCTCATGGTCATTCGCGACTGCGTTCGCTTCGCGTTCATCCACGAATTCCTCCCTTGGCTCGGTCGTGGTCGGGGCCGAGTCGGCGTCCGTCAGCCCGAAGGCGACTCCGGATACGACCACCGCGCCACACACCGCGACGAGTGCAAGCAACTTCCGCATTTCTAGGAACCCCCTGGCTCTCTCGGTTGCATCCCGCCCGCCCACTGGCAGTCACACGCATCAAGCCGGGGAGAGGTTTACAAGCCGCTCATGTAAACCTCGGAGGCTGCCGATTCGATTGAATCTCAACGGCGCGGATTCAGAGTCAGGTGGTCCCCACCGGCACCGGCAAGGTGGCGGTGGAGGCGTTCGAAAGCTTCTACAGCCGCGAGTACAGGAAGGTGGTCGCTCTGGCATACGCCCTGTCGGGAAGTCGTATCGGAGCCGAGGATCTTGCACAGGAGGCGTTCATCGCCGCCCACCAGAGGTGGGACCACGTCGGAGAGTATGAGAACCCAGGCGCCTGGGTGCGAAGAGTGGTGGCCAACATGGCAATCTCGGCGTTTCGGAGAAAGAAAGCGGAGCGGAAGGCGATCGAGCGTCTCGCCAATCAGACCCGATTCACCCTCCCCGAGCTCGAGCCGGAGGACCAGCATTTCTGGGCTCTGGTCAGGGAGCTCCCTGGTCGCCAGACCCAGGCAATAACCCTCTTCTACCTGGAGGACCGCTCGGTGCTGGAGATCGCCGAGATTCTCGGCTGCAGCGAGGCCACCGCGAAAGTCCACCTGTTCCGGGGGAGGCAGGCGCTGGCGGCCCGGCTCGGATTGGAGGCGCCCGATGAGTCGTGACCTCGACACCATCGCACGCCTGGCCGCCGATCGGCTCAATGCCGCGGTCGAATCCGCCCCACTCCGCGCCGCGGTCCCGAACCCGACACCCGTCCGACGCCGACCCGGCCTGCGGTTGACCCTGGTGACCGCGGCCCTTCTCGTCAGCTCCGCCGTGGCGGTGGCCCTGGTGAGCGAGCTCGATTGGCCAACGCCGACCAGCTCGACGACCACGACCACGTCGACCACCTCGACGACTCTCCGGCTCGATCCGGCCGTGCTGGCCGGGGCGATCCCGATCGAATCGGTCACCACGAGTGTGCCACCCACCACGACGGTGCCTCCGACCACGACTTTGCCGGCTGACACCACTCCACCCGCACTCGCGATCACCTCGCCGCAGGAAGATGCCGAGTTCCACGAGCCCGAGGTCGTATTCCGGGGCACAACCGAGCCCGGCGCAACCGTGTCCGCCGGTAAGTACCAGGCGGAGGTCGACCCGGACGGCTCGTGGTCGATCGGCCTCATCCTCTCCAAGGGAGAGAATCGGGTCGAATTCACCGCTCGGGACGATGCGGGCAACGAAACCCGGGCAGAGGTCACGGTGCACTTCGTGATCGTGCAGGAGACCACCACCACAACGACCACCAAGTCGGTCGAGAAACCGGCCGAGTTCTCGGCCCATGCCAGCTTCGGCATCTGCACCCAGACCCCGCCCTACGACGTCTACTACGGAACCGGTGAGCCGGGATCGACCGTCCACGTGAAGTCGGACTACGGGTCGGGCGAGGTGACGGTTGGAGAGGAGGGCCAATGGGAGATCCAGGTCTTCTTCCCCGAGGCACCCCCGGGTCAGGGCTTGTTGGTGAAGGTCTTCGATGATCTCGGGCGTGAGAAGACATTCGAGTTCGTCTACCAGCCCGAGGGCTGAACGGCTCCGGGCGAAACCACGAGTCGGCCAGGGCCATGAAGAACGGGACAGGTTGAGACGGGTGACCGCTTCATCCCTGTTTCTCAGGTGGATTTCAACCAGCTACACATCGCGGGCATCGGGCTCGGCAGCGTGGCGCACGCAGCGAAACCCGATGTTGCCCGCAGACGAATCCGGGGTGTTGGCACTGCGCGAGTCGACGCGATATCGGTAGCAGTAGGACTCGTGGCAGAGATAGGAGCCACCCCGCATCACTCGATGGGTCCCAGCCTCCGGGCCTGTGGGATTCCCCTCGCCAGGGATCCGATAGGTGCCGGGATCGAACCAGTCCGAGCACCATTCCCAAACGTTGCCCGTTGTGTTGTACAGCCCATAGTCGTTGGGCGCGAAAGCATCGACGGGAGCGGTGCCGGAGTAACCGTCCTCGACCGTGTTCCACCCGGGGAACTCACCCTGCCAGACATTCATCCGATGGGCGCAGCCGGGCTCACGCTCGTCGCCCCAGGGAAAGCGCTCCTGGACCCGGCCTCCCCGCGCCGCGTACTCCCACTCTGCCTCGGTCGGCAGTCGCATCCCTGCCCAGCGGCAGAAAGCGTTGGCGTCGTTCCAGGAGACGTGGACCACCGGGTGATCCATCCGATCGTCGACACCGGTGTGTGGCCCCTCGGGATGGCGCCAGTCGGCGCCCTCCACCGCCCGCCACCAGGGTGCCTGCACCACCCCCTGGGTTGGCGGGAAGTCGTCGGGTAGAAACCCGGCGAAGACGAATGACCAGCCAAAGGACTCCGCCTCGGTCCGGTATCCGGTCGCTTCCACGAACGCGGCGAACCGGGTAATGCTGACGGTGACCGGGTCCACCCAGAACGGGCTCAGCTCGACGGGATGCATCGGCCCTTCCCCATCGTCTGGATAGCCGTAGGCGCCGTCGTGTCCCATGAGGAAGCTCCCCCCGTCGAGACGGACCATCCCGTCGGTGCTGCCCGCCGTCGGGGACCGGGGCAGGAGGACGGCATCCTCAGATGCGGTCCGGTCCGCCTCGGGCGAACAGCAGGCGTGGTTCTCCATCCGCTACTGGCGGGCCATAGCGACTCGGAAGCGCTCCTCCGGCGAGATGAGGTGGTCTGCGTCGGCGGCGTCCTCGCCGAGATCGATCTGGATCCACTTCACCCTCCCGGTGAAGGCCACCTCATCCGGGCTCAGATCGTCGGTGACCGGGGTGGCGGAGTCGGTGCCGACATCCGTGGTCTCGTCGGCGGAGAACACGAGAGGCACGGTCGCATCCACTCTCCCATCGGCCACCTCGGCCCCGTCGACGTAGAGGGTCACCGTGCCGCCCTTGCCCAGACCACCCCCGTCGTAGGCGAACTCCATCCTGACCTGGTGCTTCCCCTCCGGCACCGGGTCCTCACCGTGCACCTTGAACTGCTGCAAACCGAACAGGTTGTAACAGTGAGCCGGCCGGCCATTGTTGAGATAGAGGCTCCACCCACCGAAGGCGCCCCCCTGAGCCACGATGGTCCCGTGGCCCCCGCCTTCGGGGACGACGATATCGGCGGTCACCGCGTAAGACCTGTTCTTCACCACCAGTACCGAGTTCTCCGAGAGCCGGCCCATCCCGCCGAACAGGATCTGGGTGTTGCCTTTGATCAGCTGTGGTCGGCCGGCGATGCCGGAGTCGAATCTCTCCACCCTCCGGTCGTCAAGGGGGAGCACGTTGTACTTGCCCGCCTCGATGAGGAAGAGACGTTGCAGATGGGCCAGCATCTCCGGGTTCTCACCGGCGATGTTCCGGGACTGGGTCCAGTCGTCGGGTGCATAGAGCTCCCAGACGTCGTCCTCGAATGCAGGCATCTCTTCGATCGCCCAGGGCAAGGAGTGCCTGGTCACCGCGGTCCATCCTTTGTGATAGATGCCGCGGTTGACGAACATCTCGAAGTACTGGGTGGTGTGGGTGTCGGGGGCTTCGGCGTCGTCGAACGAGTAGACCATCGAGAACCCCTCGAGCGGCGCCTGCTGGATCCCGTTGACGAAGGTGGGAGCCGGGATCCCCGCCGCCTCGAGGATGGTCGGGACCACGTCGATCACGTGGTGAAACTGGTTGCGAAGCTCGCCCTTCGCCTCGATTCCCCTCGGCCAGCGGACGATGGTCCCGTTCCGGGTCCCGCCCCAGTGCGAGGCCACCTGCTTGGTCCACTGATACGGGGTGTCCATGGCGTGGGCCCAACCCACCGCATAGTGGTTGTAAGCCGCCGGGGTCCCAAAGGCATCGATCCGCGAAGCCATGAACTCGGCGGTCTGCAGTGCGAACGCCCCATTGAGGCTGATCAGCTCGTTGAAGCACCCGTGGATGTCGCCTTCGGCTGAGGCGCCGTTGTCGCCGATGATCACGAAGACCAGCGTGTCGTCCAGGATCTCGAGATCCTCGAGGGCGTCGATGAGACGTCCGACGTGATGATCGGTGTGCTCGAGGAACCCGGCATAAACCTCCATCTGACGGGCCAGCACCGGTTTGAGATCCTCGGGCATCTCCTCCCAGGCCGGGATCTCGTCGGGGCGGGCGGTGAGCTCGGCATCCGCCGGCACCACCCCGAGCGCCTTCTGCCGGGCGAACGTCCGCTCCCTCTCCGCATCCCATCCGTCGTCGAACTTGCCCTGGTACCGGTCACTCCACTCCTTGGGCACGTGATGGGGGGCGTGGGTGGCCCCGGGGGCGTAGTAGATGAAGAACGGCTTGTCCGGCATGAGAGCCTTCTGCTGACGCACCCACTCGATGGCGTGGTCGGTCATGTCCTCGGTGAAGTGATAGCCCTCCTCGGGAGTGCGGTCGGGCTCGACCGGCACGGTGTCCTGGTAGATGGCCGGTGCGTACTGGTTGGTCTCCCCACCGATGAACCCGTAGAAGTGCTCGAAGCCGTTACCGGGGCTCGGCCAGCGATCGAACGGCCCCATCGGGCTGGTCTCCCAGACCGGGACCTCGTGGCACTTGCCGAAGTGCCCCGTCGAGTACCCGTTGAGCTTCAGGGTCTCGGCCACGGTCGCCTTGCTCTTGGGTCGGAGTGAGCTGTAGCCGGGTGCCGAGGTGGCGATCTCAGTGATGCCGCCCATCCCCACCGAGTGGTGGTTGCGACCGGTCAGCAACGCCGCCCGGGTCGGGGAGCACAGGGCGGTGGTGTGGAATCGTGTGTATCGAAGGCCATCACTGGCGAGCCGCTCGAATGTCGGGGTGTTGCAGGGCCCGCCGAAGGCGGTGGAGGCACCGAAACCGGTGTCGTCGAGCAGGACGATGAGGACATTGGGTGCGTCGGCCGGTGGACGGACCGGCTCGATCGGGGGGAAATCTGTGTCCGGGTCCTTGGCGTCGTAGGTGGTCACTCCCACCCACGACGGGTCGGGTATGGGCAGGTTGGACCGGTTGAGATCGTCGCTCATCTATCTCCTGTCGAGGGCCGGCCCGGAAGTTAGCTGCTCCCCCGGGGCCTTGGCTTCGCCGCCGGCCGGAACGGACCCCCTGTGAAGGCCCGGCAAGGAAACGGGACGGGTGGGTCACAGAGGAAGCGGAGGATGCCCTCTGGATGAGCCACAGCTCAATCCCCTTCATGATCTCGGTCTGCCGGGTGATTCCCGTCGTACCAACGCCGCAGTCGGGCGAGGGCGCTTTGCATGAGACCACTCTCGAGGGCCCCTTCGATGTTCCCGTCACCGAACCGCTCGGCCCGCTGGATGGCGGTTAGCAGCCGGACGGCATCGCCGACGGGGGCGGTGGCCAACGCCTCAGGATCCTCCCGATAGCGAAGCACGCCGTCCCAGCTCATCCAATCGAAGGGGACCACCAGTCCAAGCACGCCGAGGCGCTCCCGCACATGCTCCACCGACGCGACGTAGACCGGATAGGGCATCTGGCGAACTGGACGCTCTTCGCCATCGACGGTGGTCGTCCCGACAATGTCGCCCCCGGCCCAGGTCGCGAAGGAGGTCTCCTCGGAGAGCACGTCGACGGCGTCCCAAAGGGCCTCCCAGTCCTCGTCGCGTCCACGCGCAAGCGCCTCGGCGATCTCGGCCTCGACCAAGGCATCGTCGTCGTGGGGCATGGATCCGACAATATGCGGCTGGATCTCGACTTTGCCGGCGGCCGGGCAGGCAGCTAGAGGGAGTCCGAGAGGGACAGACCAGCAGTCACATCGGCGGGTCAGATCCCATCGAGGTCGCCAGAGCGTGCACGGTCGCGTCGGGGGATGTCGGCGCCCGTTGCCGCGTCACGTGAAGCCGGCCCGGTCGGGAAAGGGTATGGTCAGGGCGATTCGAAGAAGAGTGTGTGGGGCCCGAGGGTGACTTTTGTCTGCTCGTGGTCGGAAGGGATCAGGAGGCACAATGAGAAGAGGTTTGCGCTGGTCACTGGCTGGCGTCGTGGGCCTGATGGTCGCGGTATCGCTGTTGGTGATCCCCGCATTGGGCCAGGGTCCGGTCACCGGTGAGGTCGGAGTCCTTCGTCTTCACCTGAACTCGGACGGGGACAGGTTCGTCTTCGATCCTTCGACCGGACCGGATCTGACCCAGACGCTCTCCGAAACGAGCTGCAAACTGATCAGCGCAGGAGACCTACTGGTGTCGCTCGTTGGATCCAGCTCCCACTCGAGCAAGATGCCGTTTGCAGGTCTCAAGGACCATCGAATCGGTGTGGGCCAGAAGTTCGAGGGGACGGGCGAACCATGCGCCCGGATCAACAAGGATCTCGGTCAGAAGCTGAACCTCGGTCTCGCCGGCGCCCTGGCCGATGCCAGCCTCGGCTACGCCGAGATCGATCTCGGCTTCAAGTACAACGGCACCGCCGAGCTCGAACTGCGCAATGACGGCGTGTTCGTCGACAAGGTGACCGTGCCGTGCACCGGAGGATCGGACTGCGGGCCGGACTCCGGGAAGAGCGACAACGAGCGGGTCATCCTCTGGTTCGACCCGGGCGACAATCCAGGGGCAGGGCACTGGCAGTCGTTCCAGGTCGACGGTGTCTTCGACACCATCCTCATCAAGCCGGTGTCCGCCTCGTCCAAGGGCAAGAGCGCTGCGGTCTCCCTCGAGGGTGGCTTCAACGGCGCCGCCGCCGGGCCCGTGGGGGCCGGTCTCGGCACCAGCGACACCCTGTTCAAGGTGGTCGGGGTGTTCGACGGGGAAATCGCCTGCGGCGACACAGTCTCGCTCGGTGAGGGTGACGCCACCACCCAGATCACCCGCGGCGACGACGTCGGCGGCGGGTGCAAGGGACCGTTGGATGGGCTTCTCTTCGACTTCGAGTCGGGGACCGATGAAGAAGGCCGCCTGTTCGTCGACTTCATCACCGCCCCTGTCGACGGATCGGGAGTCGCCCAGTTCCTCGAGGCGATCACCTGGACCTTCGACGACCCGCCCGCCGTGCCCGGCGAAGAACAGACCTCCACCATCAGCTATGACGACCACGTCGGAGCCGGGGAGCGAGTGATGCCATGGTGCCTGATCGATCCCCGCGTGGGTGGTGGCCTGCCCGGGTCTCTGGATCCGTCAACGGTGCTGCCGCTCGGTCACACCTCGTGTCTGATCGAGGCGACGAGCAGGGTGACCCTGCTCGGGGACTTCGTTGAGGGCCACGTTGTCTACAACATCGGTGACGGGAAGCGCTGGCGCAACTGAGGCGGGGACACACCCAGGTCCTCGAAGAGACGGTGCGCCTCCTCGAGGACCTCATCACTCCCGGCACCGCCGATTTGGGTCATGACCAAGAGGAGTAGGGCCTCCTCGTAGGCCAGCCGCTGCTCTCTGGCGCTGGCCAGGGCCAGCTCGGCGTGTGCTCTCGCCTCCAGGAGCCGGTCTAGGGCGACAAGGGCGTCCGCCTGGAGCCGGAGCAACGGCACCTCGTAGAGGGCGGCGTCCTCCCCGGCCAACTCCTGTGCGGTCTCGATCACGGAGAGGGCATCTTCGGGATCACCGGACCGGGTCAAGGCGTCGGCGAGATGCACTGAAGCATCCACGGCGAAGTAGGGCTGGCCGACCCGGTTTGCCTCATCAATGACCTGAGTCAGCGCGCTGACTGCGCCGTCATACTCGCCCCGTTCCATCATCAGACGTGCCAGTTGGGTCTCGGCGAACAGGGCGAAGCCGACCACTTTCTGCCCGCGCAACACCCGTCTCGCCTCTTTGAGCACGGTCTCCGCCCCGTCCAACTGTCCGCGACTGATCAGGACCTCGCCGAGATTGGCCGCGGCGGCGGATTCGGCAGGGATGTTCCCGCTGCGCCGGCTCACCTCTTGGGCCTTTGTATAGAGCGAGATGGCATCGTCCCAGTGTCCGTCTGAATATGCCTGCACCCCGAGGTTGATGGCGAGGGTGGTCACGTTGCGAAGGTCGCCGAGCTCCTCGAAGATCTCGAGCGCCCTCTCCTCGTGAACCGCCTGGTCCCGCCTGCCCAATATCTGGTAGGCCTCGTCGATGTTGGTGTACGCCCGTGCCAATGCCGCCGGATCGCCGCTCGCCTCCGCCTCCTCTACGGCTTGCAGGCCTACCTTTAGCGCCAGCCTCGGTCGGAGCTGATCGAGCAGGAGACCAGCCCGAACGCTGCGCAGTCGGGCAGCGGCCCTCCGGGCTTCGAGACCCTCCCTTCCCTCCACCAGCTTCAATCCGAGGGCCGTCTCACGAAGGGCCAGCGACAATGCGCCCATCCTCTGATGACACCGCGCCAGGTCGAGTCGCAGGTCGGCCCGAGCCACCGGGTCATCGGGGAGCAGCCTGATCGCGGCACGCAAAGAGGCCATCGCCCTGTCGTACCAACCAGCCTCGTACTGGACCCCGGCCAGGTCTGTCAACACTCTCGCCCGATCGGATCGTTCGACCCAGCCGAGCCGTGCTGCTGACTGCAGCGCCCGCTCGTAGAAGACCTCTGCCTCGTGATTGGCGTATATCTCCTTGGCCCGATCTGCAGCCATCTGGGAGAACAGCCAGGAGCGACTCCATCTGCTTGCGTGGAAGTAATGGAGCGACAGGAGCTCGGCGAACTCCTCGGGATGGTCGTCGCAGTCGGCGAAGATCGAGTCGCCCACCCGGGCGTGGAGATCCTGGCGCGTCCGGAACGGGAGCCCGGCGTAGGCTACGTCACGTATCAGTGCGTGGTGGAACTGGACCCAGCCCGACCGGTCGAGCGACAAGAAATCGGAGAGCCTCTTGATCGTTCGCGTCTTCTGGCGGGGGTCCTTTTCCTCGGTGCCGAGGACGGCCGACGTGTGTTCGATTTTGAAGCCGGCGCCGAGGACCGAGACTCGGCGGAGGATGTTCCGGTCGGAAAGGGGGAGGGTGTCGATGCGGGCCGCGATCATCGCCTCGACCGACTGGGGGATCTCCTCGAGAGATCCACTGCTGCGCAGGGTCTGGAGCAACTCGACAAGGAAGAGTGGACGACCCTGGGCCTGTCGGGCCAGCCTCTCCACCTGCTGGGGTGGCAAAGGTGATTCTTCGGTGGCCCGGTGGATGAGTGCCTTCGCCTGCTCGAGTCCCAGGGGCTCCAACGGGATCGTTGTGACCTGAGGATCGGCGGGCGCAACGAAACCGTCATCGCCGGGGCGTCGGGTGAGGACGATCAGCCATGGGTAGTGGCTCAGCCCGGAGAGCAGGCCGCCAAGCAACTCTCTCGATGGTTCGTCCATCCAATGGGTGTCCTCGATGACGAACACGGTGGGGCTGGTGATGGTCTCCTCGAGCAGGGTGCCGACTGCCGCGAGCGTGCGGGCCGGTCGGAACTGGTCTTCCATCTGCTTCACCTCGACCGACTCCGGGATCTCGAGGCCGAGAGGGAGGGCGATCAGCGACAGCCACGGGGCGAGGTCCGGGGCCTTGGTGTCGACGAGATTCACGAGCGCTTTCTCGGGCTGATCGGCTTCGAGGACGTCGAGCTGCCACACCCCGCGGAGGAGCGCCCGGAAGGGGAAGTAGGCGGTTGCCGCCTGATAGAGACGGCATTCGGCCGTGACCAACCCGTCCGGTTGGCTCGTCGCCAGGAACTCCTCGATGAGGCGGCTTTTTCCCATCCCCGCCTCGGCCGAGATCTCCACCATCTGCCCGCTTCCCCCTCGCGCCTTTTCCCAGGCCATGGTCATCCGGGCCAGTTCGTCGTCGCGTCCAATCAACGGGAGTCCGGCGCCCCCGTGGGCCGCCCGGCTGCCCATCGGGTCTCCGACCGAGACCGCCTCGACTGGGAGCTTCTTGCCCTTGACCATGAACGGTGTCAGGGCGGTCGTCGCGAAGGTGGTGCGTGAGCCTTCCAGTACTCCCGAGGTTGCATAGATCTCCCCGGCCGGGGCTTTCGCCATCAGCCGGGCAGCGAGGTTCACCGTGTCCCCCATCACGGTGTAGGTGCGGCGGTAGGGAGTGCCGATCTCACCGGAGAAGACCGATCCCCAATTGACACCGATCGAGACCGGTAGAGCGGGATCTCCTGATGCCACCTGGCGCATTGCGAGCAGCATCTGCTCCTCGTCGTTTCCGGTGGTGGAGGGCACGCCGGCGGTGAGGATGATCTTTCCTCCATTGACGGAGATGTCCGTTCCGAGGAAGGTCACCCCGCGCCGATCGACGGCTTCCTGCACTGCGCCCACCAGCGCATCGAGTCTGCGGGCGGCCACGTCGCATCCCTGGTTCTTGATCACCGCGTCGAACCCGTGGAAGTGGAGGAAAGCGACGGTGGCCGGACGGTGCTCGGGCTCGACCTCTCCCCCGAGGAGGAGCGAACAGAGACCGATTGGGACGAATCGCGCCAGATCCTCGGCAGGCGACGTGGCAGCCCGGTATTCGGTCTCTTCGGCCTCGACGCTGCCCTTGAGGAGGATTCCGGGCCCTTTGGCCCGCCCCCGATTGGACCTGGGGAGCGCCGCAACCGTATCGGGGCTGAGAAGGATCTGCGTGGCGCTCGCCGCCGACTCCATCTCGACCGTGCGACTGGCGGAGGGACCGGCGACGATCAGCTCGCGGTGCGAGTCGCCAACGAGAAAGAAGTCGAAGTCACCGCTGTGGATCCCGACCGACATGCGCAGGGTGACCTTCCCAGCCGAGGTCTCACAAATGCCGACCGCGTCCATCATCCGCTGCATGGCCAGTGCGGCGGCACAGGCTCGAAGCTCATGACCGTCCTCGGTGAAGAGGAGGAGAAGGGCATCACCACCGAACTTGAGCAGGTTGGCTCCGTAGGCATAGGCCGCCGGGAGCAAGGCTCCAAAAGTGGTGCCGATGACCTCGGTCAGCTCCTCGGCGCCCACCCGGCCATGGCGGGCCAGCCGCTCCGACATCCTGGTGAACCCCGAGATGTCGACGAACACCATCGACCCCCTGATCGACCGGTGCAACTCTCCTGGTGTGTCCGCGTCCCAGTGCCGAACCACGCGAGGCAGGTATGGCTGCGGGGAGACGCTCACCTTCGGAAGATTAGGGAGAACCGGGCAGCCCTCTTTCAACCAGGAACGCGCGGTGTTCATCACTCACGCGAGACGGCATATGCTCCGGGTCATGAGCGAGCATGAGTCTGAGGACAGGACCCATCTCAACCCGCCCGGCTTCTGCGTCCTCCCCGGCTGCACGGCGTCGAGTGTGACCAGCCGCCGGATACTCCTTGGCGGCGAGGATCGTGAGATCGAGGTTTGTTCCAAGCATGCAGAGGGCGAGCTCGACCCGGACTCGATTGCACTCCTCAGCGCCTGACGCGCCGCTGCCGGACGCACGCCACCCTCCACCACGATCGCGGCTTCCATCCACGGGACCGTCCCATCCGTTCGAAGGTGGCACAGGCCGCCCCGAGGAGTCTCGTAGCCCGCTCGAGTCGCCCGGCCCTCGTCTCGCACATGGCCCAGATGAGCCTCTATCGCCACTTCTCCTCCAAGGACGAACTGATCGTCTCTTATCTCGAGGAGTCCAATCGGCAGTTCTGCGAATGGCTCGACGGAGCCATCGTGGAGCTCGGAGACCCGCCGGAGAATCTCGTGGGGATGTTCGAGGCTATAGAGAAGCCGTCCACGAGCCCGGACTGTCTCGGCTGTACCTTCCAGGGCACCGCCGCCGAATCCCCCGATCGTGATCACCCGGGCCACCGGGTCGCCCTCGCCCCAGAAGAAGACGGAACGGGTTGGCGGAGAGGGCACTCTGGCTGTCGGTCTCAGCCCAAGATCACCCGCACCTGGTGGGTGGACCCGTCATCGACCAGGTCCAGCTCCGAGCCGGGGACCAGGGTCGTGCCGTCCATGGTCAAACCCACCACACCCCTGGTGACCCCGTTGGGATTGCTGACCTGGATCTCATAGCTGGACGAGTGGTAGCGGAAGACGATTTCGAACCCTCTCCAGGCACGTGGGATGCATGGGTCGACAGCAAGGTGGGCTCCCCGAAGGCGGAAGCCGAGGATCCATTCCACACCTGCCCGGTACATCCAACCCGCCGAACCCGTGTACCAGGTCCAACCTCCCCGGCCCACGTGGGGCGCCTCCGAGTAGACGTCCGCTGCTGCCACATAGGGCTCGACCCGGTACCGGTGGATCCCCGCCCTGGTGCTGGCATGGTTGATCGGATTGAGCAGACCAAACAGTTCGCCCGCCCGATCCCCGTCGCCCAGGGTGGCGAAGGCGATGACGCACCAGATGGCGGCGTGGGTGTACTGGCCGCCGTTTTCGCGGACCCCGGGTAAGTACCCCTTTATGTATCCCGGGTCGACGTCCCAATTGTCGAACGGTGGGGTGAAGAGGAGCACCAGACCGTCGCCCCGGTGTACCAGATACTCCTCCACCGAGTCCATCGCCCGCCGGGCCCGGGCGTCTGGTGCGCCACCGTGGATGACCGACCAGGATTGTGCGATCGAGTCGATGCGACACTCAGGATTGACCGATGATCCGAGTGGCGTCCCGTCATCGAAGAAGGCGCGCCGATACCAGTCGCCATCCCAGGCCTCCGCTTCGAGGCTCGCCCGTAGACGAAGCGCCCCCTGCCGCCAACCGGCGGCGAGCTCCGTCTCATTCAGGCCATCGGCGATGTCGGCGAATTTTCTCAGGTTCGCCTCCAGGAACCATCCGAGCCAAACGCTCTCCCCTCGCCCCTCCCGACCCACCCGGTTGAAGCCATCGTTCCAATCACCGGTCCCGATCAGGGGAAGGCCATGACTCCCCAGCCTGGAGAGCCCCCGGTCGAGGGCACGCCGACAGTGGTCGAACATCGTTCCTTCCGTGGAGGACCGTTCGGGCGTGAAGAAGATCTCGTCCTGGCCCGGAGCGAGCTCCATCCCACGCAGATACGGCACCACGTGGTCGAGCATGTCTAGGTCTCCGGTCACCTCCACATAGTGGGCTACGGCATAGGGAAGCCACAGGTAATCATCGGAGATACGGGTCCGCACCCCCTTGCCCGATGGGTCGTGCCACCAATGAAGGACGTCGCCTTCTTCGAACTGATGACCGGCGGCTCGCAACAGGTGCTCTCTGGCTACGTCGCGCATCGGTGTCACCAGTGCCATGACGTCCTGCAGTTGATCTCGGAAACCGAAGGCTCCTCCAGACTGATAGAACGCCGTCCGGGCCAGCACCCGGCAGGCGAGCGTCTGGTAGAGCAGCCACTGGTTGACCATGAGGTCGAATGATCGGTCGGGGGTCTTCACTCGGACGGTGCCGAGGATGTCATTCCACCGGGTCGCCACTTCGGCCTTCACCACCTCTGGGTCGGTCCGGCGATAGCGCTCGACCAGTGTCCGGGCCTCGCCCTCGTCCCTGCCCTGGCCGAGCAGGAATACCACCTCGACCTCTTCGTGTGGGGCCAGGACCAGCGAGCGCTGGATCGCTGCGCAGGGGTCGAACCCCACTCCTGCTGCCCCCGACAGTTTCTGAGCCCTTTTCATTGCGGCCGGATCCTGGACGCTGCCGTGCCTCCCGAGGAACTCGGCGCGGTCGCTGGTTGCCATGACTTCGCCCGCTCCGAGGTCGGCGAAGGCCACCCTTTCCCCAAAGTCGACGTTCCAGGGGTTGCGTGCCAGCATTGCGCCGGTTTCCTCGTCGCGTTCGGTCACGATCTGCATGGGCGAAACGGACCTGGTAGTTCCGAGCACCCATTCCACATAGGCGGTGATCGAAAGGCGGCGGCGGCGATCAGTCAGGTTGCGAAGCCGCAGACGGGATATCTTGACCGGATCCTCGAGCGGCACGGTCTGATGGAGGTGGAGGGCGATCCCCCGGGAGGTGTGCTCGAACTCGGAATAGCCGGGACCGTGGCGGGCCAAATAGGCGGAGCCGTGATCCCTGATCGGCAGGGCGGTGGGCCCCCACACCTCCCCGCTCTCCTCGTCGCGGACATAGAGCACCTCGCCGGGACGATCGGTGACAGGATCGTTGGACCAGGGAGTCAGCTGGTTCTCCCGGCTGTTCTCCGCCCAGGTGTACCCGGACCCCGACTCCGAGACGCAGAAGCCGAAGTGGCGATTGGCGACGACGTTGATCCACGGGGCCGGTGTCCATTGGTCTTCTCCCAACACCACGACGTACTCGGTGCCGTCGGCCGCGAAGCCGCCCAGACCGTTGTGGAACTCTCGGTCCGGCCTCGGTTGCGGCCCGCCGATCTGGTCGGCAGCAACCGGCCTGGCGCGGACGGGCCGGGCCGGCTCGGCAGGAGGGCGGCGGGCCAGTTGGTCGGCGAGAGTCCCGTGGTGACTGAGCAGCACCGCCCGCGCCGCCGACTGAAGTGTCGTCCGGTCCTCGGCGGTGAGCAGCGGACCGTTCAAAACGAAGACTCCACCGTCGGGCTCCTGACCCACCAGGTGGCCACTCTCCCTGATCAGCTCCTCGATGGCGACCTGGAGATCCTGGGCGTACGACCCCGGCTCCTCGTTGACGATCACCAGGTCGGCGATCAAACCTTTCATCCGCCAGTACTCCTGAGCCCGCAGCAGGTCCCGGACCAGCCCGCGTTCTTCGGGCTGGTCGATTCGGACCAGGACGATGGGCAGGTCCCCGGAGATGCCGTGTCGCCACAAACCCTCCCGGCTGACCGAGGACAGGGCCCCCAGACCTGGCGGGGATCGCAGCACCGGGTCGAAGTAGACCAGTGTTCCGGCGAGCTGTTGGAACACGTGTGCCTGATCGGGATCGATACGCAGATGATGAAGACGAACCTGGGCCTGGGTCCATGCCAGGGTCAGACTCCGCTCGAAAGCCGCCGGGTCGGAGAACTTGTCGACGAGATCGAGGACTTCGGTACGGGTGCGAGCCACCACGGTGGCGAAGTCGAGGTGAGCGGTTGCGCCGGGCTGGATCCGCAACTTTCTACGCAGACTGAACACGGGATCGAGCACCCGACCCACCGAGTTCGACAGTGGACGATTCACTGCGGCGGCACGGTGGACCTGGTTTCCCCGGCCGAGGAAACGGGCCCGATCCGTCTCGTATTGAACCCCACCCACCACCTCGCCCGTGACCGCGAGGACATGACCCGCCCACACCGTCTCCTCGTCGGCCGAGCGTGGCCGGCGGCTGGCGAGCAGGGCGTCGCGCCCGGCCACAGCTTCGGTCTGCACGAATAGGTTGGAGAAGGCAGGGTGAGAATCGTCGGCCCGGGCCGCCGCCAGGACCAGCTCGGCATAGGAGGTGATCTCGACTTCTCGGGCAACCGAGCCCAGATTGGTGACGCTCACCCGGCGGACCTCGGCGTCGTCCTCCTCCGATACCACCACGGTCAGCCTCGTGGAGAGGCTCCCGTCACGACGCGATATCTCTGCCTTGTCCTCGCTGAATGCGACCTGATAGGAGTCGGGCTCGGCCAGAGTCGGTTGATATCCGGCCGACCAGGTTCGCCCGGACTCGTCTCTGATGAAGAGGTAGCTGCCGAAGTTGTCGCGAGTGGCGTCCTCCCGCCAGCGGGTGACCGCCAACCCCTGCCACTTGGAGTAGCCAGAACCGGCGGCGGTGATGACGGTGCTGAAATCACCGTTGGAGAGGGCGTGCGTGACCGGAACCGGCCCGTGCGGCGATGAGATCCGACGGACCACACCCTTCGCCTCTTCCAGAGGGTGGGCCGACTCGGCAACTTCCTCGGCACGCGGACGTGCCACCTCCACGTCCCGGGGAACCCTTTCATGCAGCAGCAGCTCTGCCGCCCGGACCGACGGGTCGGAATGAAACAGGTCTCTGCAAAGCCCGGCGAAGATGACGTTGGTCAGTGACACCAGTGACATCGCCTGGTGGTGGGCCATATAGGCTCGCACCAGGACGGTCTCTCCATCCTCGGGCAGACGGGTCGGGGTGAAGTCGAGCGCCTCGTAGTAGCCGTAACTGCCCAGCGCTCCCAGACCGTCGAGCCGGATCAGGTTCGCCACCGCGTCCCGGGGCTCGACCATCGTTGCCAGAAGAGTGGCGTATGGCGCCACCACCAGGTCCTCGCTCAAACCCCGTTCGAACCCGAGCCCGGGGATGCCAAAGGCCCGGTACTGATAGACGAGGTGGACGTCTCGGGCCGCATAGGCTGCCTCGGAGATCCCCCAAGGTATCCGACGTTCGTTCCCGTACTCGATCTGGCGTCGTACCACCGCCCGGTAGGTGGTGTCGAGGATGCTTTCGGGTGGAGAGCGCATCACTAGAAGTGGCATCAGGTATTCGAACATCGAGCCCGACCATGAGATCAGGGCGGCCTCGGCGCCCATCGGAGTCATCGACCGACCGAGACGGAACCAGTGGCTGGGGGGGAGGTCCCCCTTGGCGATGCCCACGAAGCTGGCCAGCCGGGCCTCCGAGGCAAGCAGGTCGTAGTGGCTTTGATCGAGGGCGTTCTCGCCGACTCGATAGCCGACTGCCAGCAGCTTGTTGTCGGGGTCCATGAGAAACGAGAAGTCCATCTCCTCCGCAAGACCGGCGGTCCTCTCGGCCAGGGCAGCAAGACGGCTGGAGAGAGCCTCCCGGCTGATGACGTCGTCAAATGCCTGCTGGTCGTGGAGGTGGCTCCGCACCGTCGCCACCAGTGCTTCGGCCGAGACCGCCAGTTCCTCAACACCCTGGGTCGTGGCCAGGGTGCGGGCGATGTCGGCCACCGTCTCTGCTTCGGCGAGGATCTCTGCCAGACGGCCCGACCCGGTGGCTCCCTTGGTGCGCAGCGAGGCGAGGAGCTCAACCAGGGCCTGGTCGAGCTCGCGGGGCGCGACCACCTCGATGTCGACGTCCACGGCCAGTCGGTCGGCCGCCTCCCGCAGCAGCAGGGCGGCATCCCCGATGCCGGCGGCCACCTCGAGACCTGGTTCGAGGTGGCGGAGACGCTCACAGCCCTGAGAGCTCGCCAGCAGGTGGCCCGCCAGGTTGCCGCTATCTACGGTCGACACGTAGCGGGGTATCAGGGGCTCACAGGAAACGGTGTCGTACCAATTGAAGAAGTGGCCCTGGAATCGTTCGAGCCGATTGAGCGTGGAGACCGTATCTTCGAGCCGGGCCACTGTCTCTTCGATGCCGATCCAGCCGAACTCCCGGGCAGACAGCACCGCCAGTAGATAGAGCCCGATATTGGTAGGAGATGTTCGATGCGCGATTTGCGCCAGATCCTCTTGGAAGTTGTCCGGTGGCAGCCAGTTCTCGTCCCAAGTCACGAACCTTTCGAAGTATCGCCAGGTGCGTCGGGCTGTCAGTCGCAGAGCCTCCTGTTCCTGGAGCGTGGGCGGGTCCGTCACCTTGATCGGGCGGGGAATGCTGACCTGGTGGGCGATGAAGGGAGCCATCACCCACATCCCGGACCAGAGCGCAGCTGCTACCAGGGCCTCCGGTTTTACAAAGGCGGCGGCGAAAGTTCCGGCCAGCCCGATCACCATCGACGGGGACATCCGCCGGATGAAGCCCGCTCGGTTGAGGCCGAACTGCCGCTCCGCTTCTTCAGCCGTCACCCAGGTGAGCAGCCCACGACGCGAAATAGCGAGGCGCCACAGAGTCACGACTATCGCATCGGTCATCCTCAGGGCCCGGTGGGCGAGGAATGAGGCCTGGAGAAGGGTTCGGGCCAGCGCCCGCCATGCGTCCGTCCCCCACCGTCTCAACCGCACCGCCCCGGGGGTGGTAGTCCGGCGTGGAATCATCCGCTCGAGGAGGGGCAGCATCCCGGGTAGGGCCAACGCCAGGAGAATGAACGCAGTCCAGGGCCAGACCGGTACCCCCGGCAAAAGGAACGAGGCGATCAGCGTGAAGAGGGCGGCCGGTGCGCTGAGACTTCGACGGAGGTTGTCAACCATCTTCAAACGGGCCACTGGAGGAAGCGGCCCATGCTTGCCCAGAATCCAAGGGAGGAGCTGCCAGTCGCCACGAACCCAGCGGTGCTCGCGGGAGAGCGCAACCTCGTAGTGGCTCGGGAACTCTTCGAATACCTCGACGTTGCTCGCCAGGCCTGCCCGGGCGAAGCTGCCTTCGAAGAGATCGTGGCTGAGAAGAGCGTTCTCCGGGATTCGACCCTCCAGTGCCGCCTCGAAAGCGTCGATCTCATAGATCCCCTTGCCGGCATAGGAGCCCTCACCGAACAGGTCCTGGTACAGGTCGCTGACGGCAGCCGCATAAGGGTCGATCCCGGTGGGTGGGAAGAAGACACGCTGGAAGAAGCTCATCCCGCCCGCCTTCATGAACGCGCTGACTCGTGGCTGGAGGACTCCATAGCCCTCCACCACCCGGCCCAGCGGTTCATCCACCCGGGCCCGGTTGAGGGGATGGGCAATCGTCGCCACCAGCCGGGTGGCAGCCCCCGGCGGAAGCCGCGAGTCGGCGTCGAGGGCGATCACATAGCGAACCCGTTCCGGGGGCACGCGGTCGGTTCGAATGAAGGTGGTGTCGGCCGCTCCCCGCAGGAGCCGGTTGAGCTCGTGAAGCTTGCCCCGCTTGCGCTCCCAGCCCATATGCCGGTCCTCGCCGGGATTGAACACCCGCCTTCGGTGGAGGAGCAGGAACCGATCCCCCCCTCCCGGTCCCGGTCCATGTCGTTTGTTGAGCCGGGCAACACCGTGGGCCGCCGCCGCCAACAGCTCTGCGTCGTCGGCGAGGTCCGGCCCCTCGGCGTCGCGCCAGTCGCTGACCAGGGCAAAACACAATTCGCCTTCCGGGTTGGCGAGATAGTGGACTTCGAGTCGCTCCACCAACTCTTCAACCTGGTCGGGTCGCGTCAACAAGGCGGGGATCGCAACGAGCGTGCGCAGCTCCGCGGTAGGCCCGTGACGCAACGCCAGAGAAGGCAGCTCCTCAGGGCGGGTCAGGGCCG
>JBFYOJ010000226.1:0-3504 GCA_041303885.1 Acidimicrobiia bacterium
GCGGATAGAGGCTTGGTTCCTTCTTGACCTTGCCGCCCAGTTCGATGATGTCTCTGATCGCCCGGTCGATTCCGTCATTAGGGGTGATGTCGACGTGCATTTGGTTCGGCCGCTCGGGATCGGGTGCCTGGATCTCTAAGGGGGACGTGTCAACACGTTGCAGGATCATCTCGTGCTTCCAAGGGTCTTTGGTGCCCAGGTATCCGAGCCAGTCATGCCATCCCGTCTCGGAACCGATCGCTTCGAGGCCGGTGACGGCGCCCCAGAACCTGTAGGCGATCCGCAGGTCTGAGACGTTTATCACAACACAGCGCAGCGCTCCTACCCCCATGGATCAGCTATCCGGTTCGGCCGGAGTCGGATGTGTTTCCAGGATTCCGCAAACCGTCCGTGACCGCGTGGAGCCGCAGCGGCTCGTTGGGGCCGCGCATCTCGACCACCCCACGATCCTCGAACTCCAAGTGCGTCCCACGGGCGAAGGTCATGGTCGGGTCGGAGACGAGTACCTCCCCTGGCCCGGCGTGGGCCATGATCCGCGATGCCTCGTGGACTGCCATCCCATGGATCTCCTCGCCGGCCATCTCCACCTCTCCGGTGTGGACAGCGGCGCGAATCTCCAGTCCGAGGTCCCGTGCGTCCTGCCGGCACGCCATTGCGCAGCGAATCGCCCGTGCCGCCCCGTCGAAGACGGCAAGGAGCCCGTCACCGGTGAGTTTGGCGACCTGGCCCCGATGACGATCAATCGTCCCGCCCATCCTCTGATTGTGACTGCCCAGCAGCTCGGCCCACTTCCTGTCGCCCAAGCGGCGCGCCATACCGGTCGAGTCGACGATGTCGGTGAACAGGAGAGTGACCAGGATCCGCTCTTTGAGGATCTGGAGCGGAGTGAGCCAGGTCGCTCCACCCATGAACGCCAAGGTCTCGAACGGCTCGTCGCCGATGACCCCGGCGTCATGGCCCGGCGGGATGTCCATCACGTCGCCGGGTCTGCAGTCGATCTCGCTTCCGTCCCTGAACTGGATGTGCATCGTTCCCTTGATCGCGAAACTCATGTGGTGCGACTCGCACAAGTCGGTGCCCACCAGCGGGCCCACATGCTCCTTCCAATGCCAACCCGGATAGTGCGTGTCGTGAGCCAAGCTCATCCCTCCCAGGCTTATCAGCTCCGACCTCACCTTTTCCACTTCGACCACCTCATCGGGCTCGTCGAAGTTCGGCGGTAGATGGCGCTCACAACCCAATCCTATGGAACCTGATTCATGCTCGTCGGGCGGGTGCGGGTCTCAGCCGGTTGACCGCGGGGGCACCACCGGCACCAACATGAACGAACTGGTGTCGCCGCCGGTGTGGACCGTCACGCTGCCGCCAAAAAGCTCGGCCGGACGATCATCCGGATCGGCGTGCTTGAACGGCCCGACTCCGCCACCGGCGTAATGGAAGCTCTCTGCGAAGTCGGATAGCTCGCCCTCGTATTGGTAGTCGATTCCCCGAATCGTCAATGCCAGTCGATAACCGGGCGGGATGACGATCGATGTCGGCCAGATCTCGACATCCAACTCGTAGATCTGTCCGGGTACCAGAGGCGCGGTGTCGGTGTGATTGTGATAGGGCCGGTAGGAGATGCTCCGGTCTGGGTCGAGCCTGCGGTGCGAGACGCGGAGCCAGCCCTGCGCTACCGGGGTGTTGGGATCGAGGGCACCCATGAACGTCACCTCTCGATCCTCGGGATCGAACACCCGCACCACGAGGAAGAGGTCGGCGTCGGCCGTCGTCGAGGACACGAACAGCTTGGCAGCGAGAGGCCCGGTCACCTCGATCGTGTCCTCGAGCGGGGGAGTGCCGAAGGTGACACCGGGACCGGAGGTCTCATAGCTGCGGCCGGACGAGTATTGGCCGCCGTCAGCGCCGAGCTCTCCTTGGCCGGTCAGGAAATAGCGGGTCCAGATCGTCCTGGCGATGGGCCATTCGTCCTCGGCTCGGTCCTCGAAGCTCCCGTCGACGTGACGGATCCGAAGCCGCACCCTTGGCTCTTGGTCCCATCCGTTGACCTCGCCTTTGAGGTAGCGGTCGAAGAATCGCTTCTGGATCTCGACGCCCCGGTCGGTATAGAAGTCGACCCAGTGGGCATCCCCGTGCACCTCGAGCCACTTGGCCGTTGAAGCGGCCTGGGTGAACGCCTCCATGTTCCCTCTCAGGTGAAGGCCCTGACCTCCCCAGTTCGCAGCTGACAGCAGCGGGACCTGGACCATTGACCAGTCGGGGTTGCGGCTGATGTGCCAGTTGTCGATCTCGACCCGACTCTTGATGTCATCGGCGAGGTCGGCGCGTCTCTCAGCGAGTATCCCGGGCTCGACGGTTTCGGGGCCTGCCACCAGCTCGCCGGTCACCGGGCTGGTCAACCCGCGCTCCCCGACTCCGTGTTGGACGTTCTCGACCTGTCTGCCATACCAGTCACTGGCGAATTGGCAGAGGATGCCGCCGTGGCGGGCAAACTCGCGGTACCAGTCCGAGGCTCCCTCCCAAGGGCAGATGGCGGCGAGATGAGGGGGTTGTAGGGCGGCCACCTGGTACTGGTTCATGGCGTAGTAGGAGATCCCGGCCAGACCGATCCGACCATTGCTCCATGGTTGACCTGCAGCCCACTCGATGCATTGATAGAGATCGAGTGTCTCCCTCGTTGACCAGACATCGAGGTAACCAGGAGACCGCCCGGCTCCCCGCGAATCCACCCGGACGATGGCATAGCCGTCGGGGACCCACTTCTCCGGGTCGACTACTTCCCAGTTCTGATAGGCGCTACTCGTGTTCTGGGCCACCTCGGGATACCGCTCGATCATGTACTCCCACTGGGCCCGGTATCCCTCCTGGAAGGAGAGGCCCTTCCCGTATGGCCCGTAGGAAAGGAGCGCCGGGTATCGCCCCGGATCGGAGGGCAGGAAGACGTCGGCGCGGAGCACCACCCCGTCGTCGGCCGGGATCGCCACGTCCCAGTGGATGTCCATGCTCACGCGGCCGGGCAGTGTATCCGTGGGCTCCCTCACCTCTCAGACGGATGGGCGGTCGTCGGCGTCGGGTGGGCGATCTGGGCGGTAGGCACGGATCACCTCGGGTGAGATGCGCTTCAGGCTCGCCTCGTCGAATGGCTCGAGGACCTGCCAGCCCATCGAGAGGGTCTCCTCGATGCTGCGACGCCAGCTCTGGGCAATGAACTCGTGCTCGAACCGGTCGGCGAACTCGAGGTACCTGCGGTCCTGGTCGGACAGGCTGGCCTCCCCGATGATCGCCACCAGACGGCGCAGGTCCCTTCCTTCGGCGTAAAAGGCGTAGAGCTGGTCCGCCAGCTGGCGGTGATCTCGTCTCGTCTTCCCTTCGCCGATCCCGGCGTTCATCAAACGACTCAGAGACGGGAGGACGTCGATCGGGGGGTCGATGCCACGGCGGTGGAGATCCCGGGAGAGCACGATCTGGCCTTCCGTGATGTAGCCGGAGAGATCGGGGATGGGA
>JBFYOJ010000227.1:0-6901 GCA_041303885.1 Acidimicrobiia bacterium
GGCCTCATCAAGATGGCTAGCGAGGATGTACTTGCCCAAGACTTCCGCTTCTGAGGTCCCCTCTTCCTTCACGATCACCAAAGCCTCGTCGACCGCTCGCTTTGCTCCTTCGAGATCTCCCTCCAGCCTCCGTCGATAAGCCAGTTGCCGAAGCCACACGATCTGCATCATCCGATTCCCGGTCTGTCGCAGCACTCCGATCATCTCTTCGAGCGCCGGGCCGGCATCGACGTCTTCGCTGACCTGCGATAGCCCCACCAAGACATTCAGAGCCATCCACCGCTCTCCAACCTGCTGAGAAAGATGCAGCGCTTCGGAGTAGAGCTCGCGCGCTCGCTCGTTGTCGCCCAGACGCACATGCAAACGGCCCAGCGCATAGAGAAGGTAGATCTGAGAGACGGCATCTTCTGCCATGCGCGCCACCTCCAGGCCCTCCTCGTATCGAGCGCGGGCTTCATCTCGATCGTCATCCACCAACAGCCGACCGAGGACTTGCAGAGCGAAGGCTAGGTCGGCAGCTTCACCGTCAGATCGACTCAGCTCAACCGCCTTCCTAGCGGAGTCGATCGCGGCCGCAAGATTCCCGATGCGCTGCTCGATCACCGCTTCGAATCGAAGTCCACGCGCCTCGGTTGCCTTGTCTTGTGCGCGGACGGCCGCGGCAAGCCCTCCTGTCACCATCGAACGCGCCGACTCGAGCTGACCGCGATAGAAGGCGAGGAATGACGCCGCGACCAGCGCGCGTCCGCGAAGTCCGTCCTCCGCGTCGGGTGCCGCAGCAAGCGCGTCTTCGAGCCAACCCAACCCTTCAGACCAATGTCCCCGGACTTCCCAGAATCTCGAAAGCGCGGCACCGAGTCTGAGCCCGAGCACGGCATCCCCGTCGCCCAGGCTCCAAGCCAGAGCAGTTCGAAGGTTGTCGAGCTCCGATTCGATGCGGTCGAGCCAGCGCATCTGATCCGGCCCCCCGAGGATCGACTCAGCTCCGGTCTCGGCAAGGTCCGTGAACCACTCGGAGTGCTTGCTCCGAAACCTCTTCGCCTCAGAAGATGAGACGAGCTTGTCCAGCGCGTACTGGCGCGACGTCTCCAGCAACCGATACGCCGCGCGGTCACCCGCGCGTTCTCTCATCACCCAGGATGTCGCCACCAACCTTCGAAGGAGAGTCACCACGTCGGTGCGATCGATGCCGTCGCCGACGCAGACCGCCTCCACATCCTCCAGTGAGAAGGACCCCGACATCACCGACAGCCTGCGCAACAGAACGCGCTCGGGTTCGGACAACAGATCGTGACTCCAGTCGACCGTTGCCAGGAGAGTCTGCTGCCGTCCGAGGTTACGCCCGCCTCCGCCCGTCAATAGACGAAACCGGTCGTCGAGCCGGGAGAGGATCTCTCCAACGCTCAGCGTCCCGACCAAGGCAGCGGCCATCTCGATCGCCAAAGGGATCCCATCGAGCCGGATGGTCAAGTGAGCGATCGCGGCGAGGTCCTCTTCGCCGCTTTCGAACTCTGGCTCGTGACTTCTCGCCCGTTCGATGAAGAGCTGGACCGCTTCAGAGGATCCATCAGTATCGTTGTCCGAAGGGACTTGCAGACCTCCCACCCGGCGGATCACTTCGCCCGCCACACCGATCGGTTCCCGCGCAGTCACGAGGATGGTGAGCCCCGGGCAAGCCGAGAGCCACTTCTCGCTCAGCTCTGCGCAGGTCGAGATCAGGTGCTCGCAGTTGTCCAAGATCACCAGAGGTCTGCCAGGCGACAGGAAGTCGATCAAGGCGGAGTCGGCTGAGGCGGCCCAGCTCTCTTGAACCCCCATCGCTTTCGCCGCAACCGAAAGAACGAGCTCCCGATCGGAAACGGGCGCAAGATCGAGGAACCAGATCCCGTCCGGTCGCACGGGAAGGGAGGCGGAAGCTGCTTCGATAGCAAGGCGCGTCTTCCCGCAACCTCCCGGCCCGGTCAAAGTGACGAGCCGGGCAGTTTCCAAGAGCTCGGCGAGCTCCGCCACGTCGCCGTCCCGGCCGATGAAACTGGAGATCGCCTTCGGCAGGTTGTGTCTTGCGCCGGAGGAGGCGCGCGGAGCTGGGAAGTCGTCTGGAAGGTCGGGATGATGCAACTGGAACAAGTCTTGGGGTTCCGGGAAGTCCTTGAGCCGGAAACGTCCGATCGACTTCAGTGACACTCCGGGAAGTACCCACTGTTCAGCCTGGGTTTGCGTAGCCTTTGAGGTCAGGACTTGGCCCCCGTGCGCGGCGGCCGAGATACGCGCGGCCTGATGCACGGCAAGACCGACGTAGCCATCGTCTTCATCGATGGTCACTTCGCCGACGTGGATCCCCATCCGAACGCGCACGTGCGAGTCGGCGGGCCACTTGGCTTTGGCCAACGCCACTTGTCCATCTATCGCACCGAGTATCGCCGAGGAGGGATCGGCGAACGTCACAAACAGAGCGTCACCTTCGCTCTGCAGGACTGTGCCGTCGTGAGCAGCGAATGCATCGCGAAGCACACGCCGGTGCTCGGCAAGGAGCGTCCGGTAATCGGCGCCCAGAGATCTCAGAAGATTCGTCGAACCTTCGATGTCGGTGAAGAGCAGAGCAAGACTTTCGATTCGCTCTGCCACCGGCGCTCCTACAGGGTTCGGACGAAGCGGCGGACCACGTCGATCAGACCTTCAAGCTCGGGCGCGGTCGGTGGCAGCTCGTAGGAAAGATGATGGCAGGCTCGCGACAACGCCCACCATGCGAGGCTCACCTCATGCGCGGTCTCCGCGTCCTCGAGGTAGGACTGAAGACAGAGCAGCTGCACGCGAACCGGCGCGTTCTGTATCCCGAGGATCTTTCCCGAGAGCGCCTCGTGCAGACCGACCTCGAGAGCCTGTCGCGCTAGGACCGCGGTCGCACGCGGCCACAGTCCGGCAGTCTCCGCGGTCGGATGATTCAGCAGATCGGTGGCCCGCTCGAGGATCTCTGCCGGCGTCATTTCGCTTGATCGACTCATCTCCATCAGGGAAGTTGCACCAGTCCGCGGGCGAGCCTCTCGCTCTCCTTGACCAATGTCAGCAGGGCCTCCTGGCTCACCGGCTTGTGCGCCGCCTCCTGTACCCGCCGATAGGCGGCGACCGCCCACTTTCCGATCCCTCTGTCGAGCCGTACGGTCAGGTCTTTGGTCCTGGCGATGTCGTCGAACAAAGCCAGTGCCATCAGTTCAGCGAGGCCCTTCACCGAATCGAGGAGAGCCTCGATCGACTCGTAGTCCTCGCCGTTGGCCAGCCTTCGCCGCGTCACCGCCTCCGTGCATGCGGCCTCCATCGCCAGACGGCAGAACACCCCCACGATACGAGCCTTCACGGCGGGATCCAGGTCCTCGCTCTTCGCCACCGCCCACGCGTCGTTGCAGTAGCGGCTGACCGGATCCTGACCCGAGCGTAGCTCGACCACCGAATCGGGCCTTCGAGTCACCTCGACGATCTTGGCGTCGATCCCCAACAGGCGGCACGACCGTGCCAGGCGCTCGTCGTGAGTGAAGACGATGACCTGGCGGGCCTGCGCGGTCTCCTCGAGCATGCGCGCCAGTCCATCCACCCGCGCCGGATCCATCGACTGGACCGGGTCGTCGATGACCACGAATCGAAACGGGCTCTCCGGAAGCGTCGCCCTCGGCATGAACAGACTCAGCGCGAGTGAGTTCAACTCACCCTGACTCATGACCCCGAGAGCGGCACCCTCCATCCCGTCGACGCTCACGTCGAGGACGACCTTTCGCGCCGATCCGGCACCGGTGAGAACGATCTTCTTCAGCTGTACGCTGCTTTGCATCCGTAGCATGTCCCAAACGCCCTGAGCCTGATCGGCGATGGGAGCGAAACGCTCGTTGCGTATGTCGTTGGAGGCGGCACGGATCCACTTCTCGGCGGCACTCAAGTCCTTCAGCACGTCCTCCCCGCTACGGGCTCGCTTCGCCGTGTCGAGCCATCCCGCGAGATCGGTTGCTATGGGACGCCAGATGTCTTCCCTTCGCTGAAGCTCTCTTGAAGCCATCGCCTTCAGCTTCTCCACGCCCTCGACGACCGATGGAAGGGATGCGAGCAGATGCCGCGCGAGAGCCTCGGACTCCTCGATCGACGCGCCGGCCGACCACGCCTTCCACGCGCCGATCACGCCTTCGACCTCCAGCCCGATCTCGGAGGCGCTCGAGAGCACCGCGGGCACCGGCAACAGATTCGCTCGGGCGCTCTTCATCGACTCTTCCATCAACCGGTGGGCCAGGTCGACCTGCTCCGCCTGCTGACGAAGGCGACCGATCTCCTCCTCGGTCGCCGTGCGCCACTCGGTGTTGAGTGCTCCTTGTCCGCACACCGGGCAGTCCTGATCGCCGTGACGTTCGTGGAACGTGAGCGCGGCCCCCAACAGCTCTGCGGTCTGGCGCGCCTTGGCGGCCTCGGTGCCTCCCATCTCGCGAAGGGCGGACGCGGCGGCCTGGAGTCCATCGACAGCAGTCTTCACCTCATCGGCATCGGGGGCTTCCAAGACCGCAAGCTGTCGAAGCACCGCAAGCTGGCTCTCCTCTCGGTCGGCCTCCTCGGTTCCGATGACGGCTTTCTCCACCGCGTCGAGATCCCAGGTCTTGGCCGAAAGCGCCTCGATGCACATGCTCGCCCTGTCGTCTTCGACCGTGGCGAGTCGTTCGAGGATCGGCGGCAAAGCCAGCTTCGCCTCGTCGGAGAGCTTCTTCCTCTGTTTGCTCGCTTCCTTGAGTCGCGCCTCGGCCTCGATCAGATCCTCGAGCCCCAGGATCGCGGAGAGGGCGTCATATAGGGCGGAGGGCCCGGCATCGAGCATCGATCCGAGCTCGCTATATGAGAGGAACGGGCGGTACATCTCGACCGCGCCCGCCCAACCCATCGTCTCGAGATCCGACTTCTTCGAACCCTGAGCTGAGACGACCGTATCGGCCTCCTCCAGCTTAGCGTCCGGCTTCCACTCCCTCGATACCACCGTCGTTCCCTTCGCCCCCTCGACGACGAACTCGGCATCGATGCGGGCGTCGGACTGGTGCAGGTTGCGCCATCCTTCTTTCCAGATGGCCGAGCGGGTACTCCAACGGCTGTTGTCACCGGTGAGCAGAAGCTCCAGTGCCTCGGCGAAACTCGACTTCCCGCTTCCGTTTCGCCCGACGACGAGCGTGAGGCCGGGACCGGTGGTGATCGGGAGCGACGCCGGTGGGCCGACGCCGCGGAAACCCTGCACCTCGATCGATTGGATGTAGGCGGGATTTCGGGCAGAGGGCGCCTTGGCATCAGCCTTCTTTGAGGGCTTGGGGGCCTTACCCTCCAGCGTCGCGTCGAGGGCCTCGGCGCCATGGCACGCCCCGATGACTAAGGCGCGGGTTCGCTCCGCCAGCTTGTCGTCGGCGTCCAGCCGCCCGAGGATGATGCTCTCGAGTACGTCGTCCACTGCTTAAGGAGGGTATTTCAAATCCCGGCTATCGGCGAGACCGACCGGAATCCGCTGTTCGGCACCGAACGGAAGCGCTCGATTGGACGATCGGTTCCTGTTGATAGGTTGACGCGGTGACTGGCGTGCGACGGGCATGCCCATGTCGTGAGCGAAGGGCCGGAGCGCGACCGCGCCATCGAGTTTCCTGGCCGCGAAGTACCTGCATTACCGAGACGAGCCTCCATCTGTCCAGCCATCATCGTGAACATCCGACCGATGGCGATGCTGTCCGTCTGATCGATGACCCGCGGCCCGGCCCGACAGGTCAGGAACTCCGATGATGGGCGGCTCCGCGTGTCGTCCTAAAGGGTCACGAATGGGCGGTGGTCCTCGCACGAATCTCGTCTGCAATTACTGTCGGGCCCAGATCGCGCGTCCCTCGTTACTAGATGGCCAAGCAGATCGCGAAGGTCGTGACGGTCGGCAACGGGTCTCCCTCGACGTAGTCGGGGTTGACCGCAGACACGGGCCAACTGTTCATCATGTTCGGTGGCCCCGAGCCGATGATGTGCCAGTCTTCGCTGCCTTCGCCACTGAAGTTGATCCCCCCGGAGATGGCGTAGCCATAGAAGGGCCTGTCATCGCTAGGGTCAGGCGTCCCACATGCAGCCATCTGCTGGATGAAGGGGATGCTTTCGGGGGCAGTCAGGTCAAACTCGTAGGGCTCCTCCCTGACCACCGTCTTCGGATCCGTCAGGGCCAGACGGCTACGCAACTCGTTCACGCGGGCGTTCACCGTGTTCAGACGCCCGTACAGGTCGTTCATGTGGCTGTTGGCGCAAGACCACCCGTTGCACGATGCGGGCCAGTTCACTGCTGCCACGGCGGCGGTCGCTCCGATCACGAGCATTGCGGCTGCCAGGGCTATGACGGGCAAATGACGCTTCACTGCGGGCTCCTTCGGTCTAAGCGATGGTCCGTGTTTAGGGATCACACCTCCCCTGGGAGGCCCCCCCCGACTAGCCGGGACCCTTCGAGGGTCGCCGAGGCACTCCTCTCCTTTGCAGGGAACAACCCCTCCAGGGCGCGGACCAGCGGGCAGTCGCCCAGTCTGAAACCCCTCCCGCCAATCTCCGGCACGCCATCTATACGCGCCCCTCCGTTAGACCCATTAGGGGACATAGGCCCCTGGGGAACGGGACGCGCCTTTCGAACTAGTCCCTTTGCGTTCGCAGGGTCACCCCGGCACGGTCTGACTATCTGCTGGCGGCGCTGTCAGCCGGGAGACTCTCGCGGCCACCCCGGGGCCCTGGAAGGCGCAAAAGTCAGCCTGGGGCCATCTCAGAGGTGAGAATGGCCATGTTCCACCACGTCACACACGATTGAATCGAACCGCGTGTCGCGTGGATTCCACGTCCTCCCCCGCCCGAGCGTCCCGAACCCGCTAGGACCTTCGTACCT